>NZ_CAUVXI010000164.1:0-12666 GCF_963555845.1 Protofrankia sp. Cas8
AGACGCTGGGGGCCGGGTCCGGAGTCAACAGAGGGACGAGACAAAGGAGTAGACGGACCGTGGCAGGTGGTAACGCCATCCGAGGAAGTCGGGTAGGAGCGGGACCGATGGGGGAGGCTGAACGGGGCGAGACCGCCCCGCGGCAGCGGATTTCCTTCTGGTGCGCCAATGATCACGAAACCAAGCCGTCGTTTGCCGCCGAGGCTGCGATTCCGGAGACCTGGGACTGCCCCAGCTGCGGGTTCCCGGCGGGCCGCGACCGCGACAACGCGCCCGCGCCGCCGAAGACCGAACCGTACAAGACCCATCTCGCCTATGTCCGGGAACGGCGTAACGAAAAGGACGGTGAGGCGATTCTGGCCGAGGCCCTCGCCAAGCTGCGGGGCACCGCCTGACCGTGAAGATCGGCTCGACCGTGAGCCTCGGCGTGGTACCGGTCGCAACGTCTACCGGTCGGTACCACGCCGACCCGGCGGTCCCGACCTGGCCTGCCTACCGGCCCGGAGCCGGCCTACCGGCCCGGAGTCGGCATGGCCAGCGCGGGAACTCCGGCCGCCGCGGCACGGTCCAGCAGCCACAGGGTCCGTTCTCGACCCTGGGCACCCACCGCCGGGATCTCCATGGGGCATGCGCCCGCGAGTGCCCGGGTCACCGCGTCGGCCTTTGTTTCGCCGGCGGCGAGGACCCAGACCTCACGGGCCGCCTGGATGGCGGGGAACGTGAGGGTGATCCGGACCGGTGGTGGTTTAGGGGAGTCACGGACCGCGGCAGTCGTTGCCCGGGCGTCCACGACCGGGGAGCCCGGGAAGATCGACGCCACGTGGCCGTCCGGTCCGATGCCGAGCAGCAGCACGTCAAAGGCCGGGGCCGCCGCCGTGGTGTCGGCCGTGCTCCTGGCGGGCGCAGGGGAGCCGGCGGTCGCGCGTCCGGCGAGGAGCCGCGCATAGGTGGTCGCGGCCGCGTCAGCGTCGGCTGTGCTGTCCGGGTCGCCCATCGTGAAGATCCGGGCCGGGTCAAGGGGCAGCGCGTTGAGCATGGCCGCTCGGGCCTGGCCGTCGTTGCGGTCGGTCGAGTCGAGGGGAACGAACCGCTCGTCGCCCCACCACACGTCGACCCGTGCCCAGTCGACCGCTGCGACGATCGGGCTGTCGCGGACTGCCCGAAGCGTCGCCGTGCCGATACCGCCACCGGTGAGTACCACCGACGCGGTGCCGCGGGCAGCCTGTGCCTCCTGGAGGTTGATGATCAGCCGGGCCGCGGTCGCGGCGGCGAGCAGGTCCGCGTCAGGATGGATGATCACTTGCGGTGGCGCGCCCATCAGCCAGCCGTCCCCGCGATCGTGCCCGCTGTTGCCGGACTGGCCGCGGTGCCCGTCATCGGGTCGCGCCAGATGTGTTCGCGGACCGGGGAACGGGACGCGAGACCTCCGATTCCACTCCAGGCCGCCAGAGCGTCGGCGTAGGGCCCGTCATGGTCAAGCCGGCGTAGCTCCTCGGCCAGGAGATCACCGAGGCCGCGTTCGGTCAGCGGCACGGCTCGGTCGGGCTGGCCGGGCCGCTTCAGTACCGCGGTGCGGGAGTCCTGTCGGGCGACTGTCAGCTCGCCGTCATCAAGATCAAATCGTACCTCGGCGAGCCCACGGTGTGCCTTCGTCTCCAGGTTGACCGCCAGGTTCAGGCGGTCGGAGAACCAACCGGACAGCAGACGGACACTGGGGTCGACGTCCCCTCCGACAATGGTGACCGCCCGCGGCTTCTCGATGAGCGAGTCGAACGCGGCGGCTATCAAGGTCCGCCAGGCGGTCAGCCGCGTCCACGCAAGGTCGGTGTCGCCGGGCGCGAAGTCCGCCGCCCGCTGGCGCAGTGCGGCGATCGGGTCCTCCGCCACGGACGCGTCGGTGACCCGCCGGTCGGCGAAGACCCCGAGCGGATCGTAGGCGATGCGGTCCGGGGGAACATCGTGCCACCAGGTCACCACGGGCGCGTCCGGTGCCAACAGTGGCAGGACCACCGACTCCGCGTGCAGGCTGAGGCGTCCGAACATCCGCATGACCACGGCCTCACCCGGCCCGAGCCGGCCACCGATGGAGACCTCGGCGTCCAGTCGCGAGTTGGAGGCGTCGATCTGGCGCCGGACGACGATGAGCAGGCGGCACGGATGGGCCGCCGCCGCCGTGGTCGCGGCGCTCTCGGCCACGCTGACGTGCTTCTCGTCCACCACGACCACAAGGGTCAGCGCCAGACCGAAGGCGAGCGCCCCGGCTGAGCGTCGTTCGGCCGCCAACGCCTTGACGACATCGGTGCCGGTCGTGTCCCACAGAGTTGTCATGGCCGCCTCCGTGCTATCCGTGCTATCCGTGCCGTCCGGGTCGGCGGCCCTTCGGCCGTCGACGGGGCAGTGATCGTGGTCGCCGGCCTCATGGCCGCCTCCAGCGGCGCCCGTCGCGGGCGAGCATCTCGTCGGCGGCTGCTGGTCCCCAGGTGCCCGACCGGTAGCGGAACGGGACGGTCCCGGCCCAGAAGTCCTCCATCGGGTCGATCACCCGCCACGACTCGATCACCTCGGCGTTGTTCGGGAACAGCGTCGCATCCCCGAGAAGCACGTCGAGGATGAGCCTTTCGTAGGCTTCGGGTAGTGACTCGGTGAACGCCTCGCCGAACAGGAAGTCCATGGCGACATCGCGGACCTCCATGGCGGAGCCCGGCACCTTGGACCCGAATTTCAACGTCACGCCTTCGTCCGGCTGGACCCGGATCACCAGCTGGTTGTGGCCGAGCTCGGTGGTATCGGTGGCGTCGAACGGCAGGTGCGGCGCCGGTTTGAACAACACCGCGATCTCGGTTACCCGGCGCGGCAGCCGTTTGCCGGTGCGCAGGTAGAACGGAACACCGGCCCACCGGCGGGTTTCGATTCCGATCCGGACAGCGGCGTAGGTCTCCGTCCGCGAATCTGCGGGGACGCCGTCTTCCTCGAGGTAGCCCGTCACTCGCCGGCCGGCGAGCCAGCCCTGTTCGTACTGGCCACGGACAGCGTAGGCGGCGAGGTCGGTCGGCAGCGAGATCGCCCGCAGGACCTTGAGTTTCTCGTACCGGATGGCATCGGCGTTGAAGCTCACCGGCTCCTCCATCGCGGTGAGCGCCAGCAGCTGCAGGATGTGATTCTGCAGAACGTCGCGGGCCGCGCCGGTCTCGTCGTAGAACCCGGCGCGCGAGCCGATACCGACGTCCTCGGCCATTGTGATCTGAACGGAGTCCACGAAGTGGGAGTTCCAGATCGGTTCGAACAGGGTATTGGCAAACCGCATTGCCAGCAGGTTCTGGACGGTCTCCTTGCCCAGGTAGTGGTCGATCCGGAACACGTCTTCGGGGGTGAAGACGTCGTCGACGAGTTCGTTGAGCGCGCGGGCCGACTCCTGGTCGTGCCCGAAGGGCTTTTCGACCACGATCCGCCGCCAGCCGCCGGACGCCTCGTTGTTCGCCATACCGGTGCGCTGCATCTGCTTGAGGACGACCGGGAATGCCGACGGCGGAATGGACAGGTAGAAAGCCGCATTTCCCGGAACCCCGTGGGTTTCCTCGAGGTCGAGCAGGGTCTGGGCGAGGATGTCGAACGCGGCGTCGTCGTTGAACGATCCGGGGACGAACTTCATCGAGGGTGCGAGGCGTTCCCACACCTCCTCGCGGAACGGCGTCCGAGCGCCCTTCTCCGCGGCTTCCCGGATGATGTCCGCGAAATTACCGTCGCTCCAGTCGCGCCGGGCAAACCCGAGCAGTACGAAACCCGGTGGCAGCAGACCCCGGTTTGCCAGGTCGTAAATGGCTGGGATCAGCTTCTTGCGGGCCAGGTCACCGGTAACTCCGAAGACCACGAGCGCACACGGATCAGGCAGCCGTGGCAGGCGGCGGTCGCGCGGGTCCCGCAGTGGGTTGGTGCTCACCGCTGGTGTCACCCGAACCCCCTCTGTCTGTCCAGAATTATCGTGCTGTCCGGAATTGTCGTGGGCAGGTCCAGAATCATCGCCGCGCGGCAGTCAGCGCTGCGCGTCCAACTTCTCGTGCACGGCTGTGAGCAGCTGGTTCCAGGAGTCCTCGAACTTCTCCACACCCTCGCGCTCAAGTACCTCGACCACGTCGGGCAGCGAGATACCGAGCTCGGTCATGCGGGCCGTCACGGCACGGGCATCGTCGTAGTGCGGCCTGATCGTGTCACCCGTGACCACCCCATGGTCGGCGAACGCGTGCAGCGTTGCCTCGGGCATCGTGTTGACCGTGCCCGGGGCGACCAGCTCGGCGACGTAGATCGTGTCCGGCATCGCCGGGTCCTTCGTGGATGTCGACGCCCACAGCGGTCGCTGCGCCCTGGCACCGGCCTTGGCAAGGGCCGACCAGCGCGAGGTCGCGAAGGCCTTTTCGTAACGCTCGTAGGCCAACCGTGCGTTGGCGACCGCGGCCTTGCCTCGCAGTGCCTTGGCCTCGTCGGTGCCGATCTTCTCCAACCGGCGGTCCACTTCGGTGTCAACCCGGCTGACGAAGAACGACGCGACCGACGCAAGGTTGGACAGGTCATGGCCGGCCTGCCCGGCCTGTTCGATGCCGGTCATGTACGCATCCATGACGGCGTCGTAACGGTCCAGTCCGAAGATCAGTGTGACGTTGACGCTGATGCCCTGGGCGAGCGTCGCGGTGATCGCCGATAGGCCGGCCAGGGTAGCCGGGATCTTGATGAACAGGTTCGGTCGGTCGACCAACCACCACAACGCCCGGGCTTCGGCCACGCTGCGTTCGCTGTCATGGGCCAGCCGGGGGTCCACTTCGATCGACACCCGGCCGTCTACGCCGCCGCTGGCTTCATATGCGGGACGCAGCACGTCACAGGCGGCGCGGACGTCGGCCGTCGTGATCGCTCGGACAGCCTCACCGACGTCCACCCCGCGGACGGCGAGATCGCGGATCTGCTCGTCATACGCGGAGCCACTGCTGATCGCCTTCTGGAAAATTGTCGGGTTGCTGGTGACGCCGACGACGGCGCGGGTGCGCATCAGTTCGGCGAGGTTGCCGGTACGCAGGCGATCGCGGCTGATGTCATCGAGCCAGACCGCCACTCCGGCGGTGGAAAGCTGAGCCAAGGGGTCGGTCATCGCGCTGTGACGTCCTCTCCACGGGCGTTGGTACATGGTCTGGCACTGTCGGGCACTGCGCCGTACCGGGAACGGCTGTGGCACCGGGAACGGCTGTGGCACCGGGAACGGCTGTGGCACCGGGAACGGCTGTGGCGACCACCGCGGCAGCACCTGCAGACAGGCCACGGCCTGTTGACCGGGCACCGCCGCACAAGCCCCGGCGCCGTGCCGCCATGATGCCCCTACCCTCTCGCGGTCGCCTCATCCCAGTGTCCGGATCCTCGTGGCGGCGCGGGAAAGTTAGCGAGAACACTATCCTTCCGTTACTTCTACTTGACGATTTCTTCATCTAATGTGCCGCAACGCAAGCCTTGAGTGATTGAAGATCGTGTGATTCCGCTAGCCGACTACGCCATGTGTTGTGATCGTTACTTGAGAGAAAAATCTTGTCTGTCCGTGGGTAGGGCGCCCGGCGCAACACCCGACGGCTAGACTCCGACACGTCGTAGAACCACGTTGTGAGCCCCGGTCGCGGGGCCCGAGCCTGTGCGGGTGCCCTCCGTCTCCCGCCGATCGCGAGGTCGTCCTGTCCGCCTTGGCCGCGTCTACGTCGGTTTCCAGTCTGCCGGAGCGGAACATGTCCGCGCAGCCGGAGCCCGGTGGGCCTGCAGGTCCAGCGAAGTCCCGGCGCCCGGTCGGGGCGCTGGCCCGCTCCTACCTCGGCCTGACCAAGCCCCGGATCATCGAGCAGCTGCTGATCACAACCGTACCGGTGATGCTGCTGGCCGAGCACGGCCTGCCGTCCCTGTGGTTGGTGCTCGCGACGCTGGTCGGCGGGACCTTCGCGGCGGGCAGCGCAAACACGTTCAACTGCTATATAGACCGCGACATCGACCAGATGATGGCGCGGACACGTCGGCGGCCACTCGTACAGGCGAGCGTCACCCCTGCTGAGGCACTGCGGTTCGGGATTGTGCTCGGTGTGGCAGCCACAGCCCTGTTCGGCTTCGCCGTCAACTGGGTTTCGGCGCTGCTCGCTGACGGGGCGATCGTGTTCTACGTCTTCGTCTACACCCTGGGACTCAAGCGGCGTACCCCGTCCAACATCGTCATCGGCGGCGCGGCCGGCTGCTTCCCGGTTCTCATCGGCTGGTCAGCGGTGACCGGAACGGTCGGTTGGCCCGCCGTTCTGCTGTTTGCTGTGATCTTCTTCTGGACCCCGCCGCACTTCTGGGCGCTTGCGATCAAATACCGGGACGACTACGCCGCCGCAGGTATCCCGATGCTGCCGGTCGTCGCGTCCCCCGCGGTGGTCACCAGACGGATGCTCGGCTACTCCTACGCCATGGTGGCTGTTTCCCTGCTACTCGTCCCCGTCGCCCATACGGGATGGCCGTATCTGGTCGTGGCTGCGGTGCTCGGCGGGTGGTTTCTGGCCGAGGCCCACCGGCTGGTCTGGCAGGTTCGCCGCGGGGGGGAGATCCAGCCGATGCGGCTGTTTCACATCTCGATCACCTATCTGACGCTCCTGTTCGTCGCGGTCGCGGTCGCGGCGCTCACCGGCTGATCTGGGTAGGGGATTTTCGTCGTGATGGTGACCTTTTCTACCTACCGTCATCGGGCGACGGTTGACCTGGGTAGGCGATTTTCGTCGTGATGGTGACCTTTTTTACCTACCGCTGAGGCTGATTCCTTCATCGCGAGCCAGACCCGCAGGGTGAGGATCCACAGCACGGTGGCCCCGGCGATATGCAGTTCCACCAGGCCGACGGGCACACCGGTGAAGTACTGCGTGAACCCGACTCCGGCCTGGGCGATGACAACGGCGGCGAGCGCGCTGCTCGCACGCACGGCCTCGGCCGGCGCGCCACCGGGACGGACGGCGAGCACGGTGGCGATCACGAGTCCCACCAGCACCATCGCAGCGTCGGCATGCAACTGCGCGACAGTGGTGATGTCGAACCCGAATCGCCTGGCCTTGGACGAGTCCCCGCTGTGCGGACCGGTGCCGGTGGCCACCGTGCCGAGGATCAGCACCGCGCCCGCGACCAGGGTGAGCACCCGGGCGAGCCAGAGCAGCTCGGGCCGGGCCACCGGGAGGACCGGGCCAGCGCCCTGACGGGCCCGGCGGTCGAGCACGACGATGTCCACCAACAGCAGCATCGACAGCAGGAAATGCCCGGCCACCAGCGCGGGGTGCAGCTTGAACAGGACGGTCAACCCACCGAGCACCACTTGGCCGAGGAAGCCGAGCCAGAGGCCGAACGAGAGCGCGACGAGGTCGCGGCGGCGCTCGGCCAGCCGCAGCGATACCAGCGGCAGCAGCAGCATCACCAGCCCCACGGCGACGACCACCACACGATTGCCGAATTCGATCCAGCCGTGCGCGGAATACTCCGGCCGGGTGACGAACGAGTTGTCACCGCAGGTGGGCCAGGTGGGGCAGCCAAGCCCGGACCCGGTCAGCCGCACCGCGCCGCCGGTGACGACAATCAGCGCGAGCAGGGCGACGGAAATCCGGGTGAGCAGGCTGAAGACAGTGGGGCTCACCGTCGGTACTTTCTTCCATCCGCTCATCGCAGGTCATACTACCGTTCGTAGAAGATTATTCCCATTTGAACGTCCGCGCCGCGAGGGCCAGTGAACCGACCGCCCAGGCGAGCAGAATGGCGAGGTCCGCGACGGGCAGACCGGCGGAGTCCCGCAGAATCGCGCGCAGTCCGTCCGATGTCGCGGCCGTGGGCAGCAGCTCGCCAACGTCGGCCAGCCAACCAGGCAACCGGGAGAGCGGGAAGACGATCCCGCCCACGAGCAACAGCAGCAGGTAGACGCCGTTGGCCGCGGCCAGGGTCGCCTCCGCCCGCAACGTGCCCGCCATCAGAAGGCCGAGGCCCGAGAAGGCAACCGTCGCCACCAGCAGGAGCAACCCCACCGCCAACGGCGAACCGTGCGGGTGCCAGCCGACGCCGAATCCCACGGCGATCACCAGCAGGACCTGAATGATCTCCACGCCGACAACGGCCAGCGTCTTGCCAGCGAGCAGGATCGACCGGGGCAGGGGGCTCGCGCCGAGCCGTTTGAGCACACCGTAGGATCGCTCGAATCCGGTTGCGATCGCCTGTCCGGTGAACGCCGTCGACATGACCGCGAGAGCCAGGATGCCGGGGACAAGAAAATCCACCGGAGCACCGGCATCGGTGGGCAGCACGTTTACGGTTGTGAAGAACAGCAGCAGGCCAACTGGGATGATCACAGTGAGCAGTACCGATTCCCCGCGGCGCAGCGTCAGTTTCACCTCGAGCATCGTCTGGGCCCGGAGCATGGTTGACCAGCGCGCGGCGCCAGGTGCCGGGCGAAGGTCGAGTGGACGCTGGGCGGCCGGTACCTGTCCGGGTGTCGGTGTCGGTGTCGGTGTCGGTGTCGTCTCCGTCGCCGGTGCCGTCGCCTCGGACGGGGTGCCGGTGCCGGTCATGGCCGCAACCCCGAACCGGTGAGTTTCACGAACACGTCCTCCAGACTGCGCTGTTCGACTCTGAGATCCTCGGCCAGCACACCGTTGCTCGCGCACCATGCGGTCACCGCTGCCAACAGGTGTGGGTCGATCCGGCCCTGCACCACGTAGCGGCCGGCAGGTTCCTCCGTCGCGACCGTGCCGTCCGGGAGGGCCAGGACGAGGCGGTCGATGTCGAGACCCACCGGCGCCCGGAACCGCAGCTGTCCCTCAGCGCCGCCCCGGGTCAACTCGGCCGGGGAACCCGCCGCGAGCATCCCGCCGTGATCAATGATCACAACGTGGTCCGCGAGGTGCTCCGCCTCGTCCATGGCGTGGGTGGTGAGCACCACCGTCACCCCGCTGCCGCGCAGCTCGGTCACCAGGTCCCAGGTGGCCCGGCGGGCCTGCACGTCCAGACCCGCGGTGGGCTCGTCCAGGAACACGAGTTCGGGTCGCCCCACCAGCGCCATCGCCAGGGACAGCCGTTGGCGCTGCCCGCCGGACAGGCGCCGGTAGGGCGTGTGGGCCGAGCCGGACATGCCGACCCGCTCGAGCAGGACCTTGACGTCCAGCGGGTTGCGGTGATGCGCGGCGAGCAGGCTGAGCATCTCCTGCGCACGGGCGCCCGGGTAGACCCCGCCAGCCTGGAGCATGACTCCCACCCGGGGGTGCAGGGCGGCCGCGTCGCGTCGGGGATCGAGGCCGAGCACCCGCACGTGGCCCGAGTCCGGGTGGCGGAAACCCTCGCAGATCTCGATCGTGGTGGTCTTACCGGCACCGTTCGGGCCGAGCAGCGCCGTCACTGAACCGGTAGTTACGTTCAGTGATAGTTGGTTGACTGCATGGATGGGTTGGCCGGACCGTGGCCGGTAGGTCTTGACCAGGTCGACAACCTCGACTGCCAGGTCCTCCGCCACATCGGCGATCCTACGGACCACCGCGTGCACGGTGTGCGGCACGCGTCGCGCGTGGGGTTTGGCCGCGGGGCGACGGGGGACGTTGTGGCGACGGGGGACGTTGGGTGGTGTCCGGGTCGGCGAGCGCCCCCCAGGCACCGAAGCGTTCATGCAGGAGCAGCGGGGTCGTGCTGTACAGCCGGGCCAGCGCGGGCAGGTCCGTTCGCCGCAGGCGCAGCACGTCCCGGGAGCTGTCGGCACGCAGGACCTGGACGATTGCGATCCAGCGCCGTAGCGGCCCGGTGCGGGTCGGTGGCAGCTTGCGCAGCCGGTGCAGGTCGATGGCGAGCGGCGGCAGTCCTACCAGGTCGGAGCGGGCCGACGGTGGCGGCGGCACAAGCATGATCGCGGCCATGTCGTACAGGTCGGCCAGTTCCACCAGGCGGTGCACCCGCAGCGCGCGGCTGCCACGTTCGTAGGCGCCGAGGGTGCCTGCCGTCCAGCGTCCGTTCGTCCGCGTCTGGACATCAAGGAGGGACATGCCGCGGCGGTGACGGGCCGCCCGCAGCCGGCGTCCCAACTCCGCGGCGTAGTCCCTGCCAGCGCCAGCGCCAGCGCCTGCGTCGGCCTCGGTCACGCTCTCCGTCCAGGTCACGTCGAACGAACCGGAGACGCTGTTCGCCTCCCGTCGCAGCGTGTCAGGAGTTGGCCGGTGCGACGACCTCTCACTCGTGGTGATGCGCTGATGAGCGTGGTCTGCCAGTGGTAGCGGATGCCGACGGGGTTTGCGTGGCCCGGGGCCGTGGATCGGGGCTTGGATCGGGGATGTGGCGCATCAGACGCTCGGCTCGACCGTGCGGTCCGTGCCCAGGTCAGATGCCACGATGGTCAGGTATTGCGACGGATCGCGTCGGCCCGGCGCGCCGACCCGTTCGACCTCTGACGGGAAATAAGGCACACTGGTGTTGTGAAAAGCATGCCCGACACTTCCAGCGGTGCGGTGGCCGACGGCCGAACCCGTGACCGTGTCGCGCGCCTGCTCCTGGAACTCGGCCCCTCGACCGCGGTCACGCTCGCGGCTCATCTCAGCCTGTCGCCGGCGGCGATCCGTCGGCATCTCGACGCGATGCTCGTCGAAGACACGATCACGACCCGTTCGGCGCGCACCGCGGCCCCCCGTGGCCGCGGGCGTCCGGCCCGGCTGTTCCAGCTCACCGCCGCCGGGCACGCGGCGGGCCCGAACGCATACGAGGATCTCGCAGCCAGCGCGCTGAGCTTCCTCGCAGACGTCGCGGGTCACCAAGGTGTCACGGAGTTCGCCGAGGCACGCGCCGCCGACCTGGAACGCCGGGTCAAGCCGGCGGTGGCCGAGGCTGACCCGGCGGACCGACCGGCGGCGCTGGCGGCGGCCATGTCCGCCGCCGGCTACACGGCAAGTGCCTCACCACTGCCGACCGGCGTCCAGATCTGCCAGCACCACTGTCCGGTGCAGCACGTTGCGGAGCGCTTTCCCGAACTCTGCGGCGCTGAGACCGCCGCATTGGCGAGGTTGCTCGACTCCCACGTCCAGCGGCTCGCAACAATCGCGCATGGTGATGGAGTGTGCACGACGCATGTTCCCCTGGACCCCGCTCCCGTCTCCACTGCCAGTACGTCCACTGCCAGTACGTCCACTGCCAGTACGTCCACCGCAATGAACCCCATCACTCCCACCTCCTCGGAGGGGCCTGCCATATGACCACAATTCCCGAGACCGAGATCGACAGTCGGCTCGAGGGCCAAAGGGCGCGCGACGATCATCAGATCGCGCGCCCGGAGGCCACAGTCCCCGAAGCACTGGAGGGTCTGGGTTCCTACAAGTTCGGCTGGTCCGACACGGACGCGTATGCGGCTACCGCCCAGCGCGGCCTGTCAGAGGCGGTCGTCCTCGGAATCTCGGCCAAGAAGAGCGAACCGGAGTGGATGACGCAGCTCCGACTCAAGGGCCTGAAGCTCTTCGGTCGTAAGCCCATGCCGACCTGGGGCGCGGATCTTTCCGGCATCGACTTCGACAACATCAAGTATTTTGTCCGGTCGACCGAGAAGCAGGCGGCAACCTGGGACGACCTGCCGGCGGACATTCGTAACACCTATGACAGACTGGGCATCCCCGAAGCGGAGAAGCAGCGTCTGGTCTCCGGTGTGGCGGCCCAGTACGAAAGTGAAGTCGTCTACCACAAGATCCGGGAAGATCTTGAGGAGCAGGGCGTCATCTTCCTCGACACCGACAGCGGTCTGCGGGAACACCCGGAGGTGTTCAAGGAGTACTTCGGGTCGGTTATCCCGGTCGGCGACAACAAGTTCGCTGCGCTCAACACCGCGGTGTGGTCCGGCGGGTCCTTCATCTACGTACCGCCGGGCGTGCACGTCGAGATTCCACTCCAGGCCTATTTCCGGATCAACACCGAGAACATGGGCCAGTTCGAGCGGACGCTCATCATCGTCGACGAGGGTGCCTACGTGCACTATGTCGAGGGCTGCACGGCGCCGATCTACTCCTCTGACTCGTTGCACTCGGCGGTCGTGGAGATCGTGGTGAAGAAGAACGCCCGCTGTCGGTACACGACCATCCAGAACTGGTCGAACAACGTGTACAACCTGGTGACCAAGCGGGCGGCGTGTCAGGCCGGCGGCACCATGGAGTGGATCGACGGCAACATCGGTTCCAAGGTGACGATGAAGTACCCGGCGGTGTGGCTGCTCGGCGAGCACGCCAAGGGCGAGGTGCTCTCGATCGCGTTCGCCGGTTCCGGCCAGCATCAGGACGCCGGCGCGAAGATGGTGCACGCCGCACCGCGGACGTCGTCCACCATCGTGTCCAAGTCGGTGGCCCGTGGCGGTGGCCGGACCTCCTACCGGGGTCTGGTCCAGATCCAGGAGGGCGCGCACAACTCACGGGCGACGGTGAAGTGTGACGCCCTGCTGGTCGACACGATCAGCCGCTCCGACACCTATCCCTATGTGGACGTCCGGGAGGACGACGCCTCAATCGGGCATGAGGCCACCGTGTCCAAGGTCGGGGAGGACCAGCTCTTCTACCTGATGAGCCGCGGGCTTTCCGAGGACGAGGCCATGGCCATGGTTGTGCGCGGATTCGTGGAACCGATCGCCCGGGAACT
>NZ_CAUVXI010000165.1:0-12396 GCF_963555845.1 Protofrankia sp. Cas8
CTACGTGCCGGTACGGCGCGAGTCGATCGGGCATTCGACACTGGCGGTCCTCGTCGGCGTGGGCCGAGGTGCGTGGAGCTGGGACGTCGGCAGAACTACGGTTTCCTGATGGCTTCGCCACGACCAGTGTGCCACCACGCCATGGAGGTACCCGGGTCTCTCCTGCTCGCTTCGAAGGTTGCGGACGGTACACCACGGAGACGACCGATGCCGCCGCGCATCGCCCCAGGGTCACTCCGACCACCAGATCTGATACGTCCTGAAGCCGAGCCGATGGGCGAGAATGTGGTGCCAGGATCATGGGTACGAGGAGCCGGAGAGGGTTCTCGCCATGTTGGACGTACGGCTGTTGAGCGAACAGCGCGTCGCGGGTGGGGCGAGGGTCGGGGGACGCTCGCCGTCGCCGCGCTCCATCGCGTTGCTGGCGTACCTCGTCCTGCACGCGGAGGTCGCGCAAAGCAGACAGCACCTGGCCGGCGTCTTCTGGCCGGACTCAGGCGAGGCCCAGGCGCGCACGAACCTGCGGCGGGAGCTGCACAACCTGCGCCTCGCGATAGGTGAAGTCCCCTCCCTGGTGGTGGAACCGACGGCATTGACCTGGCGGGACACCCCGACCTGCCGGGTCGACGTCCGCGTCTTCCGGACGGAGCGGCTGGCGGCGGCCGCGGCCCGGTCGGCAGGTGACCACTCCGGTTTCCTGCGTCACGCGGCGGCGGCGATCGCCGAGTACCGAGGCGACCTGCTGCCCGGGATGTACGACGACTGGGTTCTCGATCAGCGTGAGCTGCTGTGCCGGGAATGCACGGATCTGTGCGACGAGGCCGTCCGCGGGTGGCGCGCATCCGGCGACCGCGTCCGCGCGATCGAGGTCACCCGGCGTCGCGTCGAGCTGGAGCCGCTGGAGGAGGTCGGGTACCGCGTCCTGATGGAATTGCAGGCCGAGTCCGGGGACCGCGGGGCCGTGATGCGGACCTACCACCGCTGCGCATCCGTGCTGGAGCAGAAGCTCGGGGTCAGCCCCGGCCCGGAGACCACAAGGGTGGTCGAGCGGCTGTTCGGGCGGCGCGGCGCACCGCAACCCGACCGGGTGCCAACGGATCGACGGCCCAGACGGTCGGGTGCGGCCGGGGCGGGCTTCGTCGGCCGAGACGGCGAGGCGGCACTGCTGGTGAGCAAGTGGCAACAGGCAGCCGCCGGGCGCGGTGGGCTGGTGGTGGTGTCCGGGCAGGCGGGGGTCGGCAAGAGCCGGCTGGTTGCCGAGCTTGCCACCATCGCCCGCGACAGCGGGGCGGCCGTCGCCACAACGCGGTGCTTCGGGTTGGCCGGGCGTCTCGCACTCGCACCGGTGGCGGAGTGGCTGCGGGCCGGCGACCTCAAGCCGGGCGTCGAACGGTTGGACCCGGTGTGGCGGATGGAGGTCGAGCGGCTGGTGCCGCAGGCGTCCACGGACGTCGCCGAGGCGGGCGTGGTGGCGCCGGCCACCGGTGCGGGACGGGCGCAGTCGGCGCAGTCAGGCTCGCACGCGATGGCAGACGCCTGGCAGCGCCACCGGTTCTTCGAAGGGCTCGCCCGGGCCGTGCTGTCCACCGGGCGTCGGACCCTGCTCGTGCTCGACGACCTGCAGTGGTGTGACCAGGAGACGGTGGCCTGGCTGACCTTCCTGCTCCGCTTCGCCGGCCACGCCCCACTGCTCGTCGCCGCCACGGTCCGGGCGGATGAACTGGACCGCAACGCGGAGGTCGCCGCGTCGCTGCGGGCGTGGAGATCGGCGCGGCTGGTCACCGACCTTTCCCTGGCGCCGTTGGACTCCACCGGCACCGCCGCGTTGACGGCGTCGCTGCTCGGCCGCCCGGTGACCGCGGCGGAGGCGGGGGTCCTGCATGCGGCCACGGGAGGCTATCCGCTGTTCGTGGTGGAGGCCGCGCACGGCTCGCCGGCCCCCGGCGAACCGGTGGCGCTGCCCAACCTGCGGGCCATCCTGCACCGCCGGCTGGAGCAGTCGTCTCCGTCGGCTCGCGAGGTGGCCGCGCTCGCCGCCGCCCTCGGCCGCGACTTCAGCCTGGACCTGCTGTGCGAGGCCAGCGATCTCGACGCGGACGCACTGGTGCAGGCGGTGGACGAGCTGTGGCGGCGCCGGATCGTGACCGAACAGGGCGATGGCTACGACTTCTCCCACGACCTGCTGCGCGACGCCGCGTACGAGCTGGTCAGCCCACCGCGCCGATGGTTGCTGCATCGCCGCCTGGCCCAGGGACTCGAGCTGCTCCACGCGACCGACGTCAACGAGGCGGCCGCGCAGCTCGCCGAGCAGTACGACCGCGGCGGACGACCGGATCGCGCCCTGCACTACTTCGGCCGGGCCGCCGAGGCGGCCACGCGAGTATTCGCGAACGCGGAGGCGAGCCGCCACCACGCCCGGTGCCTGGAGCTGATCGCCCAGCTGCCACCTGGGCTCGACCGCGACGGACGCGAACTGGACGTGGCCCAGGCGATGACAGGGCCGCTCAACGCGGTGCACGGCTATGCCTCGCCCGAGGTGCAGTCCACGTTGGAACGCTCGGCCACCCTCGCCGAGCGGCTGGCTCGCCCGCATGCGCTGCTGGCCAGCCTGATCGGGTTGTTCACGGTCCGCTTCGTCCAAGGTCACACCGCGCAGGCCCACGAGCTGGCGGCGCGTGCGCTCGCACTCGCCGAAGCCGACCCTGACCTCGCCGGACAGGCGCACTTCGCCTACGCCGGATCGGCCACCAGCGTCGGCCGGCACGCCACCGCGATCACCCACTTCGACCGCGCCTACAACCTGTCACCAGGCGCCGTCTCGCTGATCGTAGGGACCCGCACCGATGTCCACGCCATGGCCTGGGCCGCTCATGCGCACTGGCTGCTCGGCGACGACGCCCGAGCGGTCTCCCGCTGCGACGAGGCGGTCGAGCGAGGCCGGGCGGCCGACCACCCCTACAGTCTCGCGGTGGCCCTGGCCTACGCGGCGATGACGCATCAGCTCCGGGGAGACCGTGCTTCACTGGCCAGGGCGGCGAAGGAGCTGGACGAACTCTGCCGACGTTACGAGTTCGCCTACTACCGCGAGTGGGCCGCCATCCTCACCGGCTGGGCGACCGGCGGCGAGGATGGTGTCGCCGCAATCCAGGAGGCGGTCAGCCGGCTGCGCACGCAGGGAGCGCACACCCGGATGTCGTACTGGCTGTCGCTGCTCGCGGAGGTACAGATCGGCTGCGGACGCGCCGATGCCGCACGCGGCATCCTGGACGCGGCGCGGCTCGCGGCGCAGCAGCACGACGACCGTTGGTGGCTGCCAGAGGTCCTGCGCATGCGCGCCAGCCTGGAACCGGACCAGATCGCCGTGCCGATGCTGCGCCGGGCGACCGACCTCGCCGCCGACCAGCTCAGCCAGACGTTGCAGGCGCGGTGCGACGCCGACCTCGCCGCCCGGGGTGTTCGCAATCCGGACAGCGGCGTTCGCGCCCCCGGTGGTCGGTGGTCGGGGCGAACGCTGAGCGAACGCCCCCCTGTCTAGCGTCACCGTCAGCCGGCGACTCGCAGGGGAGCCGCCGCCGTACCGAAGGGCGACACCATGACCGGGACGACCTCATCCTCCCGGGCCGGGCAACAGTCCGGACCCGACTACGCCGAGCTGGCCGCGACCCTGCGTGGGCCGACGATCCGGCCCGGCGACCCGGCCTACGACTCGGCACGGGCCGTCTACAACGCCATGATCGACCGTCGACCCGCGGCGATCGCCCGCTGCGTCGACGTCGCCGACGTCATCACCTGCGTCCGGTTCGCCGGCGAGCACGGAATCGATCTCGCGGTGCGCGGCGGCGGGCACAACGCCGGCGGGCTCGGGGTCTGGGACGACGCGCTCGTCATCGACCTGTCCACCATGCGCGGCACGACGGTGGATCCCGCCGGCCACACGGTGCGCGTGGACGGCGGCTGCACGTGGGGCGACGTCGACCACGCGACGGTGGCATTCGGGATGGCCACGCCATCGGGCTTCATCGCGTCGACCGGAGTCGGGGGACTCACCCTCGGCGGCGGGGTCGGCTACCTGACCCGGCGGTTCGGCCTGACAGTCGACAACCTGCTGTCGGCGGACGTGGTGCTTGCCGACGGAACCTTCGTCACCGCGAGCCCCACGTCCCATCCCGATCTGTTCTGGGCACTGCGCGGCGGCGGTGGAAACTTCGGCGTGGTCACCTCGTTCCGCTTCGCCTGCCACGAGATCGGCGACCATGGCGTCGTCATCGGCGGACCGGTGTTGTACGACCTGGCGGACACCGCCGAGGTCATGCGGTGGTACCGCGAGCTGTTGCCCTCGCTTCCCGAGGAACTGAGCGGCTGGCTCGGCCTGATCACGATCCCACCCGCGCCGCCGTTTCCCGAACACCTGTGGGGTCGCAAGACCTGCGCCATCGTCTGGTGCTACACGGGCTCCCACGACTCCGTCGACGAGGTGCTGGCCCCAATCCGCGAATTCGGTTCACCGCTGCTCGTCGGTCTCAGCCCGATGCCCTTCACGGTGCTGCAGAGCGCGTTCGACGGCCTCTACCCGGCGGGCCTGCAGTGGTACTGGCGCGCGGACTTCTTCAACGAGATCTCCGAGCAGGCCATCGACGTGCACCTCACGTACGGCGCCATGCTGCCCACCGGTCACTCGACCATGCACCTCTATCCCATCGATGGGGCGGCGATGCGGGTACCCGAAGACGCTACTGCGTTCGCCTATCGCAACGGCGGCTGGGCCGGGGTCATCGTCGGGGTCGACCCGGACCCGGCCAATGCCGACCTCATCAGCGACTGGGCGAAGCGGTACTGGCAGGATCTGCACCCGACGTCGGCCGGCGGCGCCTACGTCAACTTCATGATGGAAGAGGGAGCCGACCGGGTCCGCGCCTCCTACCGCGGCAACTATGACCGGCTCGCCGAGGTCAAGGCCCGGTACGACCCCGGAAACCACTTCCACGTCAACCAGAACATCCCGCCGGCCCGTTAGGCTGTTGACAGACCCAAACGATCGGGCTCAGAAAACAATCGGTAGCCGTTTGTAGCCGCGCACGGTGCTGGTGTGTAGTCGGACGGCGCGGTCGTGGTCGACATCCCAGGTCGGGAAGCGGCTCAGGGTTTCCTCCAGCGCGATGCGCCCTTCCAGCCGGGCGAGCGCCGCACCCAGGCAGAAGTGGATGCCGTGGCCGAGGGACACGTGGCTGTCGAAACGGCGGCGGACGTCGTAGCGGTCGGCGTCGGGGTACTTGCGTTCGTCCCGGCCAGCCGCGGCGGTGAGCAGCAAAATCTTGAATTTGGCGGGGATGGCCTCGACGAGGCCGGTCATCCCCGGCCCGGACCGGGTAGAGGGCGCGTGCGCCGACGCCGAAGGCGGTCACCCGCCAGCGCTCTCCTACCCAGCCCCGAACCGGATCCGGTGATGAGAACCGACTTTCCCGCGAGCCGTCCGGTACCGCTTATGCCCCTATCGCCGGGGTCGCGATCGTCTTGGCCTGCAAGTACTCGCGGAATCCGTCCTCGCCATGCTCGCGCCCGACACCGCTGATGCCGTACCCACCGAACGGGGTGTCCGGCGAGAGATAGAACGAAGGCCCGATGTTGACGGTCCCGGCCTTCATGCGGTTCGCGAGCCGCCAGGCCCGCTCGGGGTCGGAGGTCTGGATGTAGGCCGAGAGCCCGTACCGGGAGTTGTTCGCCACCCGGACCGCCTCATCGTCATTGCCGTCGTAGCGCACCACGGTCAGCACCGGGCCGAAGACCTCGTACTGCGCGATCTCGGCGTTCTCGTCGACGTCCGCGACCACCGTCGGCTCGTACCAGAAGCCCTTGCCGCCGGTGGGCGAATCACCCCGCCGGCCGCCGACGAGCACCCGCGCGCCGGCCGCGCGCGCCCGGTCAACCAGGCCTTCCATCCGCGCGACCTGGGCACCGTTGATGATCGGACCGACGACGTTGGCCGGATCGGTCGGATCCCCCCACGGCAGGGCGCCGATCGCCGCGGTCAGCGCGCCGAGCACCTCGTCGTAGCGCGAGGCGTGGACGACGAGCCGGGTCGCGAGCGCGCAACCCTGGCCACTGTTGGCCATGCACATACCGATCGTCATCGGCAGGGCGACGGCCAGATCGGCGTCGTCCAGGATGATATTCGCAGACTTCCCCCCGAGTTCCAGACAGACCTTGCGGATGCCGACCGCGGCACGTTCGTAGATCCGCTGACCGATGCCGGGCGAACCGGTGAAGTGATACATGTCCACCCGCGGGTCGCCGGTCAGCGCCTCGCCCGCCACGGCCTTGTCCAGCGAGCTGACGACGTTGAGCACGCCCGGCGGCAGATCGGTGTGCTCGTGTGCCACTCTGGCGATGAACGCGCCGGTCAACGGCGTGTCCGGGGCCGTCTTCAGCACCACGGTGTTACCCGTGGCCAGTGCGTGCTGGATCTTCCAGATGTCGGTCATGAACGGCGCGTTCCATGGCGTGATCGCCCCGACCACGCCATACGGCTCATAGCGGACGCGGCGGTTGCTCGGCAGGCCGACGCCCGTGTGCATGCCGACGTCGGTCTCCCACGGGAAGCGGCCGATCAGGTCGTTGAAGTAGGTCATGTCGCTAGTCATCACGTCGATGTGCGCACCGATGTTCGAAGCGGGCGTGCCCGCCTCGGCGATCTGGACCTGCTTGGCCGCCAGTGCCTCCTTACGCAGGGCGTCCTGTAACTGGCGCAGGACCTGCTGACGGAAGGCGTGGTCGGTGGCCCACGTGGTCTCGTCGGCCGCCCGCCGCGCGGCACCCACGGCGGCGGCGACGTCCTCGGGCTGCGCATCCGCCGCGGTGCCCACGACGGACTCGTCGCTCGGGCTGATGACGTCGAAGCGCCCGCCGGCGGCCGCCTCACGGAATTCCCCGTCGATGTAGAGCCGGCCCTCGGGTTCGAAATCAAGCGGCGTGAAATCAGGCATCGTGTGCTTCTCCAGACATTACGGTGGCAGGGAAACTGATCGGCAGATGGATGGCGGCGCGCACGCCGTAGTTCGTGTAGAGCACCTGCTCGCCGGGGGTGATCTCGTACTCGGGAATGCGCGTGTGGAACTCCTCCAACGCCACCCGGAGCTCAAGGCGGGCGAGGTTGGAACCCAGGCAACGGTGCGGTCCGGCCGCGAAGCCGACGTGCGCGTTGTGGGGGCGAGCGAAGTCGACGGTCATCGGGTCGGGGAACGCGGACGGGTCGACGTTCGCCGCCGCCCAAACCACCTCGACCATGGATCCGGCCGGGAACCGGCGGCCCGCCACTTCGATGTCCTCGGTTACCCAGCGGTGGCCGAGCGGCACCGGCGACTCGAAGCGCATCAGCTCCTCGATCGCCTTGCCCAGGAGCGCGGGGTCCGCCATCACCTGGCGCCGCTCGTCCGGATGCTCGGCGAACCACGCGAACATGCACGACAACGAGCAGGTGACGGTATCAAGGCCGGCAATCACCAGCAGGTAGCAGATGTCGACGATCTCAGCGTCGCGCAGCCGGTCGCCGTCAACCTCGACGGTCAGGAAGCCGCCGATGAGATCGTCACACGGAGGTTGGGCGCGGCGTTCGTCGAGGACCTTCGCGAGGTAGGCGTACATCCGCTCGCCCGCCGCACGCATGGTGGCCTGCTGCTCATCGAGGGTCGCGCCCTGCGGGCGGACGACCGCCTCCTTGAACTCCAGGAAGATCGGCAGATCGTCGGTGGGCAGGCCGAGCAGGTCGATGAAGATGTGCGTCGGCAGCGTCGCGCACAGGTCGGACAGCAGCTCCGCCTCGCCCTTGTCGGCGAACTCGTCGATCAGGGCGTTGGTCCGGGCCCGGATCGTCTCCTCGAGCCGCGCGACCCGTTTGGGGGTGAAGAGCGGGTCTAACAGGCGGCGGTACTTGCGGTGTAGGTCGCCGTCGAGATCCAACGGGATCAGCGGTCGCTGGGCGCCCATGTTGTAATGCACGCCGTCGGTCGCCCGGACCGCCGGGTGGCGCAGGAACTCCGCCATCTCCTCGCGACGGGCAACCACGAGTGTCCCGTCCGGGCGCACCGGTGCGTCCTGCCCGGCCAGTTCGACGAACGCACTCTGGGGATGGCGCTCGTCCCACGAACCGAGCAGGTGCGCGGCGCAGAAGACCGGCGGCGTGGTGGCCTCAGTGCTCATGTCACTCCCAGAAATGTCAGTCGGCAACGGAGATGGCCTGCTCGGGGCAGTTCTGCGCAGCCGAATGAACCGCCTCGCCCGCGCTGGCCGGCATCGGATCCACCCGGACATAGGCGTGGCTGTCCACGTCGTCCAGGTCGAACAGGTCCGGCGCGGCGAGGACGCACAGGGCGTGCCCCTGGCATCGGCTCCGGTCAACCGTCACCCGCATTGCCCCGCCTCTCCCCCGCGGCCAGCTGGACCGACCGCCCGTCCCGCGACGACGCCCACGCCCATGCCACCAACAGCACAAACAGCTAAATGAGACAGAACTCTCTTGCAGGCATCAGCCTGCCCACGTGAACCGCGTAGGTCAAGGGATCAGCGCTATCTAGCCGAGTTGGAGCGCCCGACACCAGGGATGTGGATCAAGGAGGGGGGTTGGGGTGCGTGCATCGCGAGGTGCGAGGAGGGATCCACCCTGGTTGTGGATGTCGACATGGGTGACGCCGGCAGCGTCGCTACGACCGTTTGAACCCGCCCCTGGTCAACACCTATGGACAGGTTTCGGGTACCCACACATCAGTATGAGTATCGTGAACTCTCCCGCTGACGGCCACAGCCAGCCGCACCGTGCCGCCAGAGGCGGCCACCCCCGTCCCCGTGTCCGGGTCCCCAACGAGCGAATCGTCTTCACCCGGATGCGTACGTCGCAGGACCGCGCGGCAGACGCGATAACATCGTTCGCGGGCTCGCTACCCTTCGTCTATCTCCACGCCGTCTGGTTCGGCGTCTGGGTCCTGCTGAACGAGGGCGTGTTCGGGCGGGCCGGCATCTTCGACCCGTATCCGTTCGGACTGCTCACGATGATCGTCAGCCTGGAGGCGATCTTCCTGTCCACCTTCGTGATGGTGAGCCAGAACCGCGAAGCGACGCGGCAGAACCTGCGAGCCGACCTGGACTTCGAGACCAACCTGCGGTCCGAGGTGTGGTCGGTCCACATCGGCAAGGCGCTCGGACTCAACCCGGAACAGATCGAGCGACACGTCCAGGAGATCATCGAACAGGCCAGGGCGGGAATCAGTAACAGTCAGGCCGCACCGGTCGACCCTCGGATGCTGCTGGACCTCCCAGAATGATCCACGTTCCCGATCCCGCTCCTTGCTCCACTCCCAGTAGATCCGAGGCGGACGACCCCGAGGACCGCCAGGTATTCGGGGCGGAGCTACGGATCGCGCTCGCCGGCGCGGACGACACCCTCGATCTCGGCCCGGTTGTCGAAGTGATCGACCGCTGGTGGGGGCGGGCGGTACTCACCGTCAACCCGGAGATCGAGGCCGGCGCCTTCGCGGACCGGCTGCGGATCGAGGCGGGAGACCCGACCATGTTCGGCGCCGCCACGCCTCATCCACCCCGTGACCCAGAGAGCCCCGATGGCCAGATACACGATCCGCTGGGTCACCGACGCCGAGCAACAGCGTGACTCCCTGCCTGCTGAGGGCGTGACCGGCCCCGACGGGGGCGGAGAGATGATCAACCTCGATGCCGCGTTCCCCGACAGTTCCTCCGAACCGTTAATTCGTTGGCGGTAGGCGGCGAGGGTCACGAGGATCTGGTCGGCGGTCTTCGTCCAGACGAACGGTTTCACGTCGTGTTCCAGGCGTTGATCCACCGGCGGATGTCGGCGTCGAGCTCGACGACGCAGCGGTGCGTCGACCGGCGCAGCCCGCGGTTGGTCAGCTCGGCGAACCAGCGTTCGACGAGTGTCACCAGGGCTCAATGCATGGCGAGCACCTCGATGGCTGTTGCCAACTGCCCGCGAAACCGGGCCAGGTCCGGCTGGCTGAAGGCGGCAGCCAGGCGCTGCTCGACGGCGACGGCCTGTTCGTCGGCGCGACGGAGCAGGGCCGAGCCCGCCCTGGTCAGTCTGATCAGCAGGACTTTCCCGTGATCGGGTGACGGGGTCCGGCTGACCAGGGCGCGCTGCTCGAGAAGCGTGATCACGGAGTTCATCGCCTGAGCGGTGACCCCCACGAGCCGCGCGAGCCGCGCGCTGGAGACCCCGGGGTTCTCGGTAAGCAACAGAAGAGCCGAGTACTGGGGCACGGTGAGGTCGAAGGGGTGTAGGACTCGGCTCTTCTCGGCCATCAGCGCCTGTTCGGCCTGCTTGACGAGGGTGCCCAGGCGTTGCTCGAACGGAAGGACCGACTCCCCTGCCGGCATGCTTCCTCCTCCCAGAACCCGGTGCCACCTGCACGAAGACCGGCTGACGCCCTTCCGAGGCTACCGCGACTCGATCCCTCGTGTGACACCCCTGTTAGCGACACGGTTCACGCCTTCAACCAAGGTTCGATGTCGAGAAAATGTCCATCTTCACATCATGGTCATGTTTCTTGACAAAACCTTGATATATTGCTTACCATCCGCATGCAGCAAGTTGCAGAGAAGGAGGGTTCGTGGGACGAGCTCGAGGAAGGCCGGCCGGCGTGAACGCGGCTGTGCTCGTCCTGCCCGAGCGACGGCAGAGCGCAGTTCCCCTGAACCGACCAGCCTGACCACCCACCGCGCTGCCCGAACACGGGCGCTCCGAACGAGAAGGCACCGATGAACACGACCACTCTGGGGGATAACGGACCCTCCGTCGGCCGGATCGGCCTGGGCTGCATGGGTATGTCCTGGGCATACGACGAGCCCGGCCGCGACGACGCCGAGTCCGTCCGGGTGATCCACCGCGCGCTGGACCTGGGCGTGACGCTCATCGACACGGCCGACGCCTACGGGCCCTTCACCAACGAGTACCTCGTCGGCAGGGCGCTCGCCGGCCACCGCGACCGGGCGGTGCTCGCCACGAAGGCCGGCCTGGTCGTCGACGGCACCCGGACGATGCACCGCAACGGCCGCCCCGAGCACATCGCCGCCTGCATCGACGCCAGCCTGCTGCGCCTGCGCACCGACCACGTCGACCTCTACCAGCTCCACCGCGTCGACCCGGCCGTCCCACTGGAGGAGTCCTGGGGAGCGATGGCCGAGGCAGTCCAAGCCGGCAAGGCCCGCGCGCTCGGCCTGTCCGAGGTGACCGTCGCCGAGATCGCGCGCGCCCAGGCGATCCATCCGGTCGCCTCCGTCCAGTCCGAGGCCTCGCTGTGGTCCCGCGACATACAGGACAACGGCGTCCTGGCCCACACCGCCGCCCACGGCATCGCCCTGCTGCCGTTCTCCCCACTGGGCCGCGGCTTCCTGACCGGAGCCATCCGCACCACCGCGGACCTGCCACCCGGCGACTGGCGCCACGGCAACCCGCGCTTCCAGCCCGCCGAGATCCACGCCAACCAGCGCCTCGTCGACACCGTCCGGACCATCGCCGCCCGGCTCGGCGCCACCCCCGCGCAGGTCGCCCTCGCCTGGCTGCTCGCCCTCGGCCCCCACGTCGTCCCGATCCCCGGCACCAAGAACCCTGCCCGCCTCAACGAGAACGCGGCAGCCGCCGACCTGAGCCTGCCCGACGACGCCCGCAAGGAACTCGACAGCCTGCCCGCCCCCGCTACCGCCCGCTACTGACCTGCCGCCGACAAAGGAGTTCCCCCACCATGCGCGCCCTGTCCTTCGACCGCTACGGCGGCCCGAACGTCCTCGCCGTCACCGATCTGCCCGACAGCCACAGTGTTACGCGTAGTTAGAGAGATGACCCACCGGCGGCCCACATCGGCGAACAGGTCCGCGAACATCACGTCCGGGAACAGCCGGGAGCCTTCGCGGTGCAACACTGCGTAGATCGAGCCGGGTGCCACCCGGGTGTCACAGAAGTCCGCCGTCGACCGGAACAGGCCCGGACCCCGGAATCTGTCAAGCTTTTTGAGACATCATGATGTTGAAGTTGTGGGTTGATCCTCCTCAGTTTCGATCTTGGATGGGGGTCGGTTGATCCACACTCGGCCAGGCAGCTTCGGCGCTTGGGGCGGGCCACGGTGGAACCGTTCCGGATGTTCGGAATAGGCCGCGTCCAGAACGATCTGACGTCGGTCCCGGACGTATTTCCAGGTCCCATCGTGAACCGACGCCGGCGTGTAAAGCCCGATTCCAGAATGCCGGTGATCGGTATTATAGTAGACGAAGAACGTCTCGGCGAAGTCGCGGGCGTCGTAGATACTGGTGAAGTTATCCGGGAATGCCGGGCAGTACTTCATGGTCTTAAAAGCGGCCTCCGAATAAGGGTTGTCGTTCGAC
>NZ_CAUVXI010000166.1:0-5589 GCF_963555845.1 Protofrankia sp. Cas8
GATCAGATCATCGTACTGGACGGCGGCGAGGTGGTCGGTACCGGCACCCACCACCAGTTGATGGCTGGCAACACCACCTATCGGGAGATCGTGCTCTCCCAGCTTACCGAGGAGGAGGCCGCATGACCCGCCAGGCAGGGGTACCCGGCCAGGCACCGGTACCCAACCAGGTGCCTGGCCCGGCAGGGGTACCCGGCCAGGCAGCGCGTCGAGGTCCGGCGCCCATGGTTGGTCCGGGTCGTTTCTTCATGGGTCAGGGCCCGGCGGAGAAGTCGATGGACTTCTCCGGGTCGGGCCACCGGCTGCTCGGTCTGCTGCGTCCGCAGCGCCACCTGTTCGTCGTGGCCATCGGGCTGGCGACGGTGAGCGTCGGGTTCACCGTGCTCGGCCCACGGTTGCTCGGGCATGCCACTGACCTGGTGTTCGCCGGGATCTTCAGCCGGCGGCTGCCGGCCGGCACGTCCAAGGCGCAGGCCGTCGCGCAGTTGCGCGCCACCGGCCACGGAACCCAGGCTGACCTGCTCTCCTCGCTCGACGTCACGCCCGGTCATGGGATGGACTTCGCAGCGATCGGCTCCGTGCTGATGTGGGTGCTCGTCGTCTACGCGCTGGCGGGGCTGTGCGGCGTCGTGCAGGCCCGGCTGGTGAATGTGGCCTTGCAGCGGGTGCTCGGCGGGCTACGCGGGGAGGTGCAGCTTAAGATCTCCCGGCTGCCGTTGCGCTACTTCGATCACCAGACGCGGGGTGAGGTGCTCAGCCGGGTCACCAACGACATCGACAACCTCGGGCAGAGCCTGTCGCAGAGCCTGTCGCAGGTCATCGTATCGCTGCTGACCATCGTCGGCGTGCTGTCGATGATGCTCTGGATCTCCTGGATTCTGGCGTTGATCGCGCTGGTCACGGTGCCAATATCGATCATAATCGCAGCGCGGATCGGGAAGTTCGCGAAGCCGCAGTTCGTCGCCCAGTGGAAGATCACTGGTCGGCTCAACGCGCACATCGAGGAGATGTACACCGGGCACGCACTGGTTCGGGCTTTCGGCCGGCAGGAGGAGTCCGCGCAGCTCTTCCGTGACCACAACGAGCGGCTCTTTACCGCCAGCTGGCGCGCCCAGTCCATCTCCGGGCTCATGCAACCGGCGATGATGTTCATCGGGAACCTCAACTACGTGCTGGTGGCGGTCGTCGGTGGGCTGCGGGTCGCCTCCGGCGCGCTGTCGATCGGTGATGTACAGGCGTTCGTCCAGTACTCCCGGCAGTTCAGTCAGCCGCTGTCCCAGGTCGCGAGTATGGCGAACCTGGTGCAGTCCGGGGTGGCCTCCGCGGAGCGGGTGTTCGACCTGCTTGACGCAGCCGAGCAGAAACCCGACCCGGCCACGGCCGCGCACCCGGACCGGCTGCATGGCCGCGTCACCTTCGAGCACGTCATGTTCCGTTACGAGCCGGACCAGCCGCTGATCGAGGATCTGTCGCTGACCGCGGAACCCGGTCACACCGTCGCGATCGTCGGCCCGACCGGTGCCGGCAAGACCACCCTGATCAACCTGCTGATGCGGTTCTACGACCTCACCGGCGGTCGGATCACCTTGGACGGGGTCGACATCGCCGCGATGTCACGGGAGGAACTGCGGGCAAGCATCGGCATGGTGCTGCAGGACACCTGGCTGTTCGGCGGCACCATCGCGGAGAACATCGCCTACGGCGCCGAGGGTGCCACCCGGGAGCAGATCGTGGCCGCCGCGACTGCCGCGCACGTCGACCGGTTCGTGCACACCCTGCCGGCCGGCTATGACACCGTGCTCGACGACGAGGGCGCCGGTGTCAGCGGCGGGGAGAAGCAGCTGATCACCATCGCCCGGGCGTTCCTCGCGGAGCCGCTGATCCTGGTCCTGGACGAGGCCACCAGCTCGGTGGACACCCGCACCGAGGTACTGATCCAGCAGGCCATGTCGACCCTGCGGGCGGGGCGGACGGCGTTCGTGATCGCGCACCGGCTGTCCACGATCCGGGACGCGCACACCATCCTGGTGATGGAGAACGGCGCGATCGTCGAACAGGGCAGTCACGCCGAGCTGCTCACGGCCGACGGTGCTTATGCGCGACTGTACCGGGCCCAGTTCGCGCAGGCGGTCGCCGAGGTCTGACCCGGACGGCCCGAGCCCCTCGCCTTCGGACCCGTTTCTTGATCCACGCCCCTGTTGCCGGGTGCTCTTAACGATGTGAATCTGATGCTCCTGCCACAACACCAGATTCACATCGTTCCCACAGAGCGACCAGCAACAGGGGACGCGCCCTCGCGGGGCCGGGGCGAAGGGATGCTCGGGTAGCGGTCAGCCGCGCAGGGGGGCGTGGGCGAAGGCTGCCACACCTTCGTCGAAATCGACCGTCGGCTGATAGCCCAGAGCGTCGCGGGCCAGCGCCGACGAAGCGGTCACGTGCCGGACGTCACCGGCGCGATACAATCCGGTGACGACGGGTTGCGGGCCGCCGTGTGCCCGGGCCAGGGCGCCGGCCATCTCGCCGATCGTGTGGGGCTGTCCACTTCCGATGTTGAAGGCCCGCAGCCGGCCCGGTGTGGCTGCACTCGGCGCCAGCGCAAGGACGTTCGCCCGGGCCACGTCATGCACGTGGACGAAGTCACGCAGCTGTCGGCCGTCCTCGAAGACCTCGGGCGCGGCGCCCCGCTCGAGCGCACTGCGGAAGATGGACGCGACGCCCGCATAGGGGGTGTCGCGGGGCATCCGGGGGCCGTAGACGTTGTGGTAGCGCAGCGCGATGGCCTGTGCGCCGGTGCCGACCGCCCACGCCGCGGCGAGGTGTTCCTGCGCGACCTTGGTGGCCGCGTACACACTTCGCGGCTCCAGCCGGGCATCCTCGCCGACCAGGGTCGGCTCCAGTGGCTGGCCGCAACTGGGGCAGGGCGGCTCGTACCGTCCGGCTCTGAGATCCAGGTCATGGCGAGGAGCCGGTCGTACCGGCCCGTCGGCGGCGCAGCGGTAGGCACCTTCGCCGTAGACGACCATCGAGCTCGCCAGGACCAGCCGGCGCACACCGCGGCTGGCCATCGCAGCCAGTACCACCGCGGTACCGAAGTCGTTGTGCGAGGTGTAGGCCGGCAGGTCCCCGAGGTCGACGCCCTGGCCGACCATGGCGGCCAGGTGGCACACGGCGTCCACCCCGTCGAGCGCGGCGTCCACCGTGTCGGCATCCCGCACGTCGCCGACGACAAGATCGACACCATCGGTCGGGAGCGGGCGTCCTCGGTGGATCGCCGGGTGCAGCGCGTCGAGCACCCGGACGTGTTCACCGGCCTGTACCAGGGCTTGGACGAGGTGAGAGCCGATGAACCCGGCGCCGCCGGTGACGAGGATCCGCACAACGGCGACGGTATAGCCGTTCCGGGCGTTGAATCCTTACGAGCCGGGAAAACATCACGCGGTGAGCGGGAGCGCCACGACGAACCGGCAGCCGCCGGCGATGTTGTGTACGGTCACGTCGCCGCCGTGTGCCTCGACGATGCCGCGCACGATCGCCAGCCCGAGGCCGGACCGGCTGCCCTGGCCATACCGGCTGCCGTGGGCGGTGCCGGCTTCGGCAGCGAGCCCGCGTGGCGTGCGCGCTGTCTCACCCCGGTAGCCGGTCTCGAACAGTCTGCCCAGGTCGGCATCGGGAATCCCGCCGCAACTGTCCGCGACCGCGAGCACGGCGCGCCGGTCGGACACCTGACCGGTCACCGCGACCGTACCGTCGCTCGGCGTGTGTCGGATGGCGTTCACCAGCAGGTTGGTCAGGACCCTGCCCACCTCAGCCACATCGACCTCGACCTTGGCGGTGTTGTCGGCGTCGCCGTGGAGCAGGACGCCCTTGGCGCGGGCGAGCGGATCCGCGGCGGCGACGGCATCGGAGATGACATCACTGAGCGCGACGCGCTCCAACGTCAGCTCAAGGGTCCCGGCGTGGAGCCGGGACAGCTCGAACAGGTCGTCGACCATCGTGGTGAGGCGTTCACAGGCGCGCACCATGGTGCGGTGGTAGCGGGCCACGGTGGCGGCGTCGGTGACCACCCCGTCGTCGAGGGCCTCGGCGGTGGCGCGGATGCCGGCGATCGGCGTGCGCAGGTCGTGGCTGACCCACGCGACCAGCTCGCGCCGGCTGGCTTCCAGCGCCCGCTCCCGTTCCCGGGCCGCGACCAGCCGGACGTGGGTGTCGTCCAGCGCACGGGCGATCGCCGCGAGCTCTGCCGTCGGCGGCGTCGCCCACGACGGTCGGTAACCGTCCTCACCAAGGTGGCCGGCCGCATCGGTGAGGGTCACCGATGCCCGGGCCACCGGGCGTCCGAGCCAGAGCGTCGTTGTGGTCGCGGCCACCGCGGACACGGCGAGCACGATGAGCACGACATCGAGATCGTGGTTGGAGAGGAACATCGCCTCCGCGGTTCCGGCGACACCGGCCGCCATCGCGCCGACTCCGACGACGACCACCGCCGCGCCCCAGATCCGCACCGATGCGCGCCACAGCACCCGCAGCCGCAACAGGGGCAACGCCAGCAACGGCGCGGCCAGCGAGCAGCCCAGCGCGATCCCGGCGATCTCCAGAAACGCCGTCATGCCAGGTCCACTGCGCGGACGCGGCCCGCTTCGCACCGGTACCCGACGCCCCAGACGGTCACCAGCACCTGCGGCGCGGTCGGGTCGTCCTCGACCTTCTCCCGCAGCCGTCGGATGTGGACGGTCACCGTCGAGGGGTCGCCGAAGGTCCAGCCCCACACCTGTTCGAGCAGTGCCGGCCGGGAGAACGCCTCGCCCGGGTGCGCCAGGAGGAAGGCGAGCAGGTCGAATTCCCGGACGGTCAACGCGAGTGGCTCGCCGTCGCGGGTAGCCGTGCGCGCGGCGACGTCGACGACGAGACGTCCGGTTCGCAGCACGCCGCGGCCCGCCGGCGGCGGCTCCAGCGTGCGCCGCAACACCGACTGGACCCGCAGCACGAGTTCACGCGGTGAGAAGGGTTTGGTGACATAGTCGTCGGCGCCGGTCTCCAGCCCGGCGATGCGGTCGGACTCCTCGCCCAGTGCGGTCAGCATGACGACCGGGACCTGCCGGTGTTCCCGCAGGCGCCGGCACACCTCCAGCCCACCGATACCGGGCAGCATGAGGTCCAGCACCACCAGGTCCGGCGGCCGATCGGCCGCCGCGGCAAGCGCGGACGGTCCGTCCGCGGCCCGGTCGACATCGAAGCCGGCATGCGACAGATAACGGTCGACGACGTCGGCGACGGTCGGATCGTCCTCGATGAGCAGTACGCACACCACCCGCTCACGGTAGTTCGCGCCCCGGCCCGCTGGCACCGTGGTAGCCGGGCCGTCCCCGATTCGTAAGATCTGCGCGGCCCAGGGCGCACACTCCAGACAGTTCGCGGTCGATGTTCCGTGTTCTGTAAGAGATTCGGCCACAATCGGTGACTAAGCTGCCGACTATGGTTACTGAAAGTCAGGTCAGCGGCGGCAACGTCGTCGACGATGGTGTTGCTGTGGATGTTGTGGTGGATGTCGTCCTGCCCTGTCTGGACGAAGCCGCCGCCCTGCCCTGGGTG
>NZ_CAUVXI010000166.1:5957-12727 GCF_963555845.1 Protofrankia sp. Cas8
CTGGCGCGCATGCCCGCCGGCTACCGGCCGATCGTGGCGGACAACGGGTCCACCGACGGCTCGCCGACCATCGCCCGGGAGTTGGGCGCGCACGTGGTGCATGTGCCCGAACGCGGCTACGGCTCGGCGGTGCACGCCGGTCTGCTCGCGGCCACGGCACCGGTCGTCTGTGTCTGCGACGCGGACGCCTCCCTCGACCCGAGGGACCTGCCGCGTCTGGTCGGGCCGATCGACGCCGGCAGTGCCGATCTCGTGCTCGGCCGGCGCCGGCCGACGGTGGCCCGCGCGTGGCCGTTGCATGCCCGGGCCGGTAACGCGGTGGTCGCCCGGGAACTTCGCCGGCGCGCCCGGGTGCCGGTCCGCGACATCGGCCCGATGCGGGCAGCCCGCCGGGAGGACCTGCTCGCGCTCGGTGTCACCGACCGACGGTTCGGCTACCCGCTTGAGCTCATCGCGCTCGCGGCTGCGGCGCAGTGGCGCATCGTCGAGCTCGACGTCGGCTATCTGCCCCGCCGCGGCCGGTCCAAGGTCACCGGAACCGCGCTGGGCACGGTCCGCACCATCCGGGACATGTCCGCGGTGCTGGGACGGATGGCGTGAGGCTGCTGGTCATCGCCAAGGAACCGGTGCCCGGGAAGGTCAAGACCCGGCTCACCCCCCCGTACAGTCCGGCCGAGGCAGCCGCGTTGGCCGCGGCCGCGCTCGCCGACACCCTGGACACCGTCGTCGAGGCATGTCGGCGCCACGGCGCCCGGCCGCTGGTCGTGCTCGAGGGCAGGCCCGGCGCCTGGCTGCCGCCGGACGTGCCAGTGATCGACCAGGTCGACGGACCGTTCGACGAACGCCTCGCCGCCGCCTTCGACACCGCGTCGGGCGAGCCGGCCCTTCTGATCGGGATGGACACGCCACAGGTCAGCGCAGGTGTGCTCGTCGCGGCATGCCAGGCGTTGGAGCAGGCCGACGCCGTGTTCGGCCGGGCGCTCGACGGCGGCTGGTGGGCCCTTGGGCTGCGCCACGCCGACGGTTGCGTCGTGCGTGGCATCCCCACCTCGACGGCGCGGACCGGGGCGCTCCAGCACGCCCGGCTGCGCGCGGCGAACCTCACCGTGGCCGAGCTGCCGGCGCTTCGTGACGTCGACACCGCCGCCGACGTGGAGCCGGTTGCCAGCCTGGCACCCGCCGGGCGGTTCGCCGCCGCGGCACGGGCACGGGCACGTGTGGGGGTGTTCCGGTGAGTGCCCGGTCGGTCGACCTGCGCCCGGCCACCGTCTACGAGAGCGCATTGCGTTCGTCGGAGCCCACCCTGTGGGCGACGGGCCGCCGTGGGCGCAGGCGGTTGCCGGTCGCCGCGTGGCTGGGCGCTCCCGCCCCGGCGGACGAGCTGATCCTGGTCCGGTGCACCGGGCCGACGCTGGACGTCGGCTGTGGGCCGGGGCGCCTGACCGCCGGCCTGGCCGCACGCGGGGTTCCCGCGCTCGGCATCGACGTGGCGCCGTTCGCCGTCGCGTTGGCACGGCGGACCGGTGCCTCGGCGTTGTGCCGGGACGTCTTCGGCCCACTGCCGGGGGAGGGGCGCTGGCGTGAGGTGCTGCTGATCGACGGCAACATCGGGATCGGCGGGCAGCCGCGACGCCTGCTGGCGCGCGTCGCGCGGTTGTTGGCACCGGGGGGCTCGGTTCTGGTCGAGCTCGACCCGCCGGGCACCCCGAGCGGGGCGTACTGGACGCGGTTGGAAGCCGGCGGCCTGGTCAGCGCGCCGTTTCGCTGGGCGGGCGTCAGCGTCAACGGGATGGGGCCGCTCGCCGCAACCGCGAACCTGCGCGTAGGCGAGACGTGGCAGTGCTCCGGTCGGCATTTCGGCCGGCTGGTGTCCACCGCCGGCAGGTGGACATGAGCGCGGATCTGACCACGGATCTGACCACCGATCTGACCACGAACGCCACGGCCCGGCCACACCTGCAACCCGGCGTGGGCCGACCACGTTCCCGGTGGGCGATGGTCACGGCATCGGCGGCGCTGGTCGGCGTGCTCGGCCTGGAATACGCGGTCATCGCGCAGCCGGGCCCGCTGCCGGGCCGGGCACCCGTGCTGTACCTGACCCTCGGCTGGTGGGCGGCGGCCGCGCTCGGGGTGGTGCTGCTGGTCCGCGTGGCGCCCCGGCGGGTGGCCGCGGGCCTGCTGCTGGCCGGCGCCGTCGCGGTGCACGTCCTTGCGATCACATCCGGGCCGCGGATGAGTGACGACCTCTACCGCTACGTCTGGGACGGCCGGGTGCAGGCGTCCGGGATCGACCCGTACCGGTACGCGACGGACTCGCCGGAGCTGGCCCACCTGCACGATGCCTGGCTGTGGCCTGACGATGGCGGCTGCGCCGCGATCGGGCGGGGTCCGGGATGCACGCGGCTCAACTACCCGCGGGCACACACGATCTACCCGCCGGTCGCCCAGGCGTACTTCACCGTCGTGCACTACCTGCCCGGTCCGCCGCGCGAGCACAAGGTCCAGTTCTATGCGGCGCTGGCGTCACTGGCGCTGACTGTGCTGCTGATGCGGACGCTGGCGGCATCGGGCCGCGATCCCCGGCTTGCCGCGGCCTATGCCTGGACGCCGCTGGCCGGTCTGGACATCGGCATCGACGCGCATGTCGACGTGGTGGCGGCGCTGGCCGCTGTGGGTGGACTGGCGCTGCTGTCACCGCGCATCGGTGATCTGCGTACCCGTGATCTGCGTATCGGTGACCCGGGCGGCTCACCGTGGCGGCCCTCGGCGCGACGCGCCGCCGCGGCCGGCGCCCTGCTGGGGGTCGCCGTGGCGGTGAAGCTGTACCCGGCGCTGCTGCTGCCGGCCGCGGCACGGCGTCACCGTCTGGTGGTGCTCACCTCAGCGGTCGGTGTGGTCGTCCTGTCCTACCTGCCCCACGTCGCCGTGGTGGGCACCGACGTCCTCGGCTTCTTACCGCAGTACCTGTCGGTCGAGGGTTACCAGGACGGCGGCCGGTTCCTCCTGCTGGGTCTGATCGGTCTGACCGGCACATCGGCCAAGGCCGTCGCGGGGGTCGTGCTGGCCGCGGTCATGATCGCGATATGGCGGTCCGGTCCGGACCGGGTCGGCGTCGAACGTGGCGCACTGTGGCTGTTCGGGACGGCCTTCCTGGTTGCAACCCCGGTACAGCCCTGGTACGGCCTGCTGCTCGTGGTGCTCGCCGTGCTGGCGGGCCGGCTGGAGTGGCTGGCCGTCGCCGCCGCGCCCTACATCCTCTACATGGCGCTGTTCACCGACCTCGCGGTCACCGACAACATCGCCCGGCCTGGTGGCTACCTGCTCGGTGCGGCCGTGGTCGGCGTTGTCGGTGCCGGTCGGTCGGTGGTCAGTGCCCGTGCGAGGTCGAGCCGCCCGGGTAGTTGCCGCCGCCGTGGTCGGTGTCGATCGTTTCGTAGTCCTTGGCCCCGTTGACGCGTGGCAGGGCGTCGACGAAGACGACCGTCCGAGGCTTCTTGAACGACGCGATCTGCGCCCGGCAGTGTTCGATCAGCTCGGTGTCGGTCGCGTTCGCGTCGTCGCGCAGGGCGACCACCGCCTTGACGGACTGTACCCAGCGTTCATCCGGGACGCCGATGACGGCGGCCTCCCGGACTGCCGGGTGACGTTCGAGGCAGGCTTCGACCTCAGCCGGGTAGATGTTCTCCGCCGCTGATTTGATCATTCGTGTCGCGGTGCCGACGAAGGAGATGCGCCCGTCGGGCAGCCGCCGTCCCAGGTCGGTGGTGTGCCAGCCACCGGTTCGGGTCCGGTGCGCGTTGTCCTGCGGTCTGTCCCAGTAGCCCGCGTGGACCAGCGCGCCACGGACGACGATCTCTCCGACCTCACCGTCGGGGACCTCGGCGCCTTCCGGCCCGACGATCGTGATCCGGGCGAACGGGACCGGACGCCCGACGGTCGGGCTCCACTCCTCGTGCCCGAGTGCGGCGTAGAGGCAGAAGCCGGTCACCTCGGTCTGACCGAATCCACCCATGTGGCGGCCCCAGGGACTGCCGTCGGGGGTGACCATGTCCGCCCAGCCCGCAATCATCGTCAGCGGGCTGCGCAGGGAACGCAGGTCGAAACGTCGGTCACGGTTGGTCTCGACGAGCTGGACGACCTGCGGCGGCATCAGGAACGCCGAGGTGCACTGCTCGTCTTCGATGAGTCGGCACAGCTCCTCGGGGTCGCTGCGGCGGACGAAGACGTTGGTGCCGCCCCAGACGAAGGTCGTCGCGGTGTGCTGGAAGGTGCCGATGTGGAACAGCGGACCGGAGTTGAGGAAGATCTGGTCGCCATCCGCGTAGAAGAGGGTGCCGATGACGCTGGCCTGCGCGACCAGGTTCGCCGAGGTGAGCATCGACCCGGCGGGCCGACCCCCGTGCGCGGCCGTGTAGATGACAAGCACGGGGGCGTGCGGATCGGGATCCGCGGGCGGCAGCGTAGCGTCGCCCGCGGCCAGGAAGCCCTCGTACGTGTCGGGTCCGTCGCTGTCGGGCCCGCTCGTGGACCCGTTGGTGTCGTGGCGCAGCCAGCGCGCGGTATGTGTGGCCCGCTTGCGCGCCTCCCCGACGGTCGGTCCGATTTCGGCGTCCTGCCAGACGATGACGGTGGGCCGCAGGTCGTCGATGACGAACGCCATTTCCTCAGCGGAATGCCGCCAGTTCACCGGGCAGACCATGGCGCCGAGCCGTGCGCTCGCCAGGACCAGCTCGAGCGCCCGGTGGCAGGTCTGCCCGAGCCACAGCACCCGCGAGCCACGTGTGACACCTGCGCTGTGGAGTGCGCCGGCGAGCCGGGCGACTCGATCGTCGAGGTCGGCGTAGGTCACCCGGTGTTCCCCACACACGGTGGCGGTGCGGCCCGGACGCGAGCGGCCGTGTTCGGCGAGGAGTTCGGCGAGCGTCGGCCAGGTGCCGACCGGTACCGCGGACATCAGGTGTCCACCCGGTGTGGTCCCAGCGAGCTGGCCCGGGTCCGGCCGCTGATCGTTTCGTTCACGACGGTGCTCTTCATGCTCTCCATCCTCGCGGGCGATATGGTAGATCTAGTCCAATCATAGAGCTAATATTTCTGTTTCAGCCGATCGCCTCCGGCTCGGCGAAGCCCGCACCGGTTGGCCGGGTCGGGCTGTGTCGTAATAATCATGTTTCTCATTAAACGTCTTATGCTATATTCACCTTGGCTTGTACAATGGGGAGGCGCGGCGGTGTCGGATGCCCGGTCGGATGATCGCTACTACCAGCCCACGGCGGAGACGATGCCGCGGGCGGAGCTCGAAGCGTTACAGGAGCAGCGGGTCGTCGAGCTGGTGGAGTACGCGTACGAGCGGTCGCCGTTCTACCGTGAGCGCTGGGATGCGGCCGGTGTCCACCCGCGCCAGGTCCGCTCGTTGGACGACTTCCGCGAGCGCATCCCGTTTATCGACAAACAGGACATCCAGGGCTTCCGTGAGCGCAGCGGCGACCCGTTCGCCGGGCTGCTCTGTGTCGACCGCAAGGAACTCACCTCGCTGACGTCGACGTCAGGGACGACCTCCGAGCCCGAGTTCTTCCCGGAGCGGTGGGACAGCGCCCATCCCCTTGTCACGGGCACCGCGCGCGATCTGTGGGAGCTGGGCGTACGGCCGGGGGACACGGTCGTGGTGCCGCCCGGTACCTTCCGGGGCTTCTGGGACTCGCTCTTTCAGCTGCTCGGCCTCGTGCCGCTCTACATCGACACGTGGATCGGCCAGTGGGGGGACGTCCTGGACGCCATCGAGCAGTACCGGCCGGCATACGTCCAGCTGCTCTACCCGATGGTCGTCGAGATTGAGCGGCTTGCCGACGTCCGGGACGTGCGGGAGGCACTGGCGCCGCTGAAGGCGGCCAGTTTCGCCGGGATGCCGCTGGGCCGTACGCTGACGGCAAAGGTCCGCGACGAGTGGGGCGTGAACCTCTTCCTCTACACCAGCGCCGGGGACACCGGCACGGCGTGGGAGTGCTCCGAGCACGATGGTTACCACCTGTGGGAGGACATGGTGCTCGCCGAGCATCTTGACCCGTCCGGGGCCGCCGCCGTCGCCGACGGCGCCCTCGGGGAGCTGGTCGCGACCGACCTTGACAACATCACCGCACCGTTCATCCGCTTCCGGTCGGGTGATCTGGTGCGGCTGACCCGTACCGCCTGTGGCTGCGGACGCACCCATGCGCGGCAGTGGCCGGTCGGTCGCAAGGGCGACGAGACGGTTGTGGGCGCTACCCTGGTCGGCGTCCAGGACGTCTGGGACGCCCTGGAGACCCTGCCGGAGACGGCGGACGGGATCTTCCAGATCATCCGGCCGACCCGGGTCGTCGACTCGCTGCGGCTGCGGGTCGGCTATACGCCCGAGCTCACCGGTGATCTCGCCGACCTGCTGGTGCGGGCACGCGATGTGGTGGCTACCAAGGTGGGTGTCACTCCGGAGGTGGAACTGGTGCCCGCGGGCGAGATCCTCAGCCGGTCCGCCAGCGTCGCGAAGTTCCCCCGGTTGGTGAAGGCGTGAGCCGCGCGTCGATCGTGGAACGGGCACGAGAGCTTCCGCGCGCTGAGATCGCCGGCATCGGCCGCTTCACCGTGGCCGGGCGGCACCACGACTTCACGATCACCTGGGATGATCGTAAGCGGGCCGGGGCATGGCACCGCGCTGCACTCACCGCCTGGGGCTTCGCGCCCGGTGACAGCGTCCTGATCACGTCGGTATCCTGCGAGGGGATCTGGACCGCTGCACAGCC
>NZ_CAUVXI010000167.1:0-421 GCF_963555845.1 Protofrankia sp. Cas8
GCACTGGCATCATCAACCAGGACCACCTCCAACCGACCCGGATAGACCTGACCCAGCAGAGACGGCAACGTGGACGGGATGATATCCGCTTCATTCCGAGCAGGAACGATCACAGTCACAGCCGGCCAGCCACCATCCGGCTCAACCACACCATCCATCCGGGCACCCAGAGGATCAAGCCGGGTATCGGTCCGCCAGAACATCCCGTGACCGCCCGCGAGCACCAGCCAGACCAGCAGGGAACACACCGCGCACACCGCCAACATCATCACGATGATCAGCGTCGCAAATCGGCGGCCCCCTCGCCGCAACCCCGCGTGTGGTGTGGGCAGTGCCTCCCCCACCGCCAACAGCACCACCAGAGGCCACAGTCAGGTCACCATAAGGTCACCTGTCACCACAACGAAGGCCAAGAGCCGAC
>NZ_CAUVXI010000167.1:964-1694 GCF_963555845.1 Protofrankia sp. Cas8
GACCGAGAGCCGAGAGCGGACGGCCGAGGCAGAGAGGGCTGGGGCACACACCTCGCCGCATCGCTCCCCGTCCATCGCTTCGCAAGGCACGGGTACCCCGACTCGTCGGTCGACACCCAACACCTCCGGTGCCTCCCTCCGCCGCCTCGCGATGCACGCACCCCAGCCCCACTCCTTGATCCGCATTCCATTCGGTGCGACGAGTGGAAGAAAGACGTAAGGAGACGCCAGTTTTCGGGCGAAAAATGTATGTCAACCATCCACTCGTGCCGGGACGGCTACCCACCAAGGCATCGCTGCCACAGCGGCTACACACTCGCGCGGCCACCCGCCGGCCCACGCTCGCCGACCTGCACATCCGCCACCGCGGCGCGTGCACCGCCATCGAGGGCCAGGTCACCGACGACGAGCCCATCCCGCTGATACGGCTGCGCTCCACCGGATCCGCCACCCACCGGGGATTCGCCCTCCACCTCGCGAGCAAAAACGGATACCAGGACACCCTCCTGCCCACCGGCACCTTCACCGGCACCCCCGAAGAGGCCCTCGACTGCGCCTACGAGCTGTACCTGTCGACCCCCGACAGCTGACCGCCCCCGCCTGCCCAGGTGTCAACCCCCGAAGGACTTACGGGCGAGACCACTTAGCAGAGGTCGCATACGACAGGTGGCTGGCCTTTGAGAGGAAACGGCGGGAGGGCTCATGACCGAGTTCCATGACTGGGATGACA
>NZ_CAUVXI010000167.1:2007-3618 GCF_963555845.1 Protofrankia sp. Cas8
TCCGTGCCGAGCTGCACGACGGCGACGATGAGGCGCTTGCCGCCGAGCGGGCGCGCACTGAGTCCTGGATCAGTGCCTTCCACCTTGGCGAGGAGCGCAAGCGGCTGGGGCTGACCCAGCGTCAGGTAGCCGAGCTGATGGGCGTCTCACCGGGCCGGGTGAGCCAGATCGAGAACGGTGACCTCGACGTCAACGAGGTCGCGACGCTGAGCCGGTACGCCCGGGCGCTGGGTGCCCGCATGCGGATCATTTTCGACTACGGCAACGACCTTCGCCAGATCGCCTGAGGCGCTGCCGGTGAACAGAATCCGGGTGACGGGGCCGGGGTGCGTAGGTCGTTGAGGCCATCCTGATGACCGGAACCACCTACCGTTCGGCCGAATGTCGTCCAACAGTAGGTGGAATCGGTCGTTATGTCGGTGGATATCCACTGATGTCGATCGGTGCAGGTCGCAGCCTCGGGGCCGTCCACCGACGTCCACCGACGTCCACGGACGTCCATCCCCTGTGCAGTACAACTGCATTACAGCGATGATTCGGATCATGGCCACGGAACGTGAAGCCGGCTTGGACGTCCCCAGCACCGAAAAGAATACGATCTCCCCTGCTCGCCAGCGCCGGCAACGACGGGACCGTACGGGCATGGGATGTGCGCATCGGGCAGCCCGTCACAACCCTGGTCGCGCTTCAGGCCGGCGGCTGGGCATGCCTGCGTCCCGATGGCTCTTACACCATCTCCGGCGAGGTTGACGACAATTTCTGGTGGGCAATCAAGCTCTGCCGCTTCGGCCCCGGAGAACTCGACCCCTATACCCCGGCGATCCGCGCCTTGGCCCCGGCTGCTCTCATCCCCTTCTCCATGCCGGTTTATCCCGGCGCTCCATGTATTCGGTGACGCCGTGGGGTGGCTGCTTCCGCTCCAGTGGGTCGGCTCGCCATCCCCTTGACACCGCAGTTCCGGAACGGATTGCATGGGCTGATGGACATTAGCCACAAGGGCGCATGATGGCCGTTGACCTCGCACCGGCTCCGGTGGCAGCGATCGACACCGAGGCACGGTCATGACCGACGCGGCAACCGCGGCTACCGCGGCGCCCGCCGGGCTCGACCTCCCCGCGCTGCAACGGTTCTTCGACACCGTGGTGGCGGATGCGGGTCCGATCCGGGCCGAACTCCTGCACGGCGGCCGGTCCAACCTCACCTACCGCATCACCGACGGGCGCTCGGCCTGGGTGCTGCGCAGACCGCCGCTGGGCGGCCTGACCCCGTCGGCACACGACATCGCCCGGGAATACCGGGTGGTGGCGGCCCTCTTCGACAGCGCTGTACCCGTCGCCCGGCCGGTCGCGCTGCGGGAGGACCCGGATGTGCTCGGCGTCCCGTTCTGCCTGGTCGAGTACGTCGACGGGCAGGTGATCCGTACCCGTGCGGAGCTGCACGCACTGCCGGCCGCGGACATCACCCGCTGCGCGTTCGGCCTCATCGACGTGCTGGCCCGATTGCACGCCGTCGATCCGGCGGCCGTCGGGCTCGAGGGGTTCGGCAGAGCGGCGGGCTACCTCAGCCGCCAGGTCCGGCGCTGGCACGACCAGTGGACCCGCGTGGCGACCC
>NZ_CAUVXI010000167.1:3643-13228 GCF_963555845.1 Protofrankia sp. Cas8
CGACCCGGGAGCTCGCCGATCTGGACCTGCTGCACACCCGGCTGATCGAGGCGTGCCCGGCCGAGAGCGGCGCGTCGATCGTGCACGGGGACTTCCGCATCGACAACGCGATCCTCGACCCGGGGGATGTCGGCACGGTGCGGGCGCTCGTGGACTGGGAGATGGCGACGCTCGGCGACCCCCTCGCCGACCTCGGCCTGCACATCGCCTACGCCGATCCGGCCTTCGACCCCGTGCTGGGCGGTGAGGCCGCCTCGACCAGCCCTCGCCTACCGTCCGCCGACGCGCTCGTCGAACGCTATTGCGCGACCTCCGGGCGTGCGGTGACAAACCTGCCGTTCTACCTCGCGCTGGGCTGTTTCAAGGCAGCTATCATCGCCGCGGGTATTCACGCGCGGCACGCCCAGGGCATGACCGTCGGAACCGGTTTCGAGACCGTCGGCTCGGCGGTGCCGCTCCTGGTGGCGGCAGGATTGACAGCCCTGTCCGGGAAGTAAGCGACCCGGACAGGAGGCCCATGCACCCGGCCTCCGCCGGTGTCACCACCCCGCGGTTTTCAGGAAAGACCGAGGCTCGTTTTTCAGGAAAGTCGGAGCACTCCTCTGATGATGGTGCCCTCGGCCTGGTCGCGGTATCCCGACGGCAGTTCGGCGAGCGAGTCATAGGTGCGAGTGACGATGGCGTCGAGGTCGTAACGGCCGGCTCGGTGGAGATCGGCGAGAAAACGGATGCCTTTTCGCCCGTCCCATGAGCCGGCGAGACAGCCGACGATCTGCTTCTCCAGGCTCTGCAGGTTCCGCAAATTGATCGTGGCCGTGTTCTCATCGGCGGGATGGACGTTTACCACGACCACCCGGCCGCGCTTTCCCACGAGGGACAGGGCCGCCTCGATGCAGCGGCCGTCACCGACCGCCATGGCCATGACGACCGTGTTCGCCATCCGGCCGGCCGTCATGTCGGTCACCACCGTCGCCGCCTCCCCGAGGCTTGCCACCGCGATGTCGGCACCGAGCCGTTTCGCGACACCTCGCTTGAAGGGAACGGGATCAACGGCCACGATCGAGCGGGCGCCGGCAAAACGAGCGGCCTGGACGGCGTTCGCACCGATCCCGCCGACCCCGACCACCACGACCGTGTCCCCGGCACGGACCTCGGCGGTGTTCAGGACGGCTCCCCATCCGGTGACACCGGCGCAGGCGATGGTGCAGGCGGCCTCAAGAGGCAGCGCGGGATCGACGACGACGCAGCTCGCCTCATTGACGACCGTGTGCTCGGCAAAGGTACCGAGAAACACGAAAACGCTCAGATCCTCGCCGCGGGCATGATGGCGGGCGGTGCCGTCGGAGATCTGGAAGCCCTGCCCGATCAGGGCACCCCGCTCACAGAGGTACGGGAGGGCGTCGAGGCATGCGGCGCACGCCCCGCACGGCGGCAACGGAACGCTGAGCACGACATGGTCGCCGGGACGAACTGCGTGCACCCCGGCTCCGACGGCCTCGACGACGCCCGCTCCCTCGTGGCCGCCGACAACCGGCCGGCGCGCGCCGGGATACCCACCGTCGAGCAGGTGGTGATCGCTGTGACACAGGCCGGTGGCCACCATCCGGACCAGGACCTCACCCGCGGCCGGCGGGTCGAGGGTGATCTCCTCAATGCTCCACTGCGACCGATCGGGCCACAGCACCGCCGCGCGCGTCCTCATGGTCATCTCTTACTCTCCACAGACGACCGTTCTACAGACGGCTGTTCTACAGACGGTAGTTGTGGCTTCCACTGGGGGATGACGACACCGTCGGCGACGGTCTCGAACCAGACCCGCATCGGCTGCCCGGCGGTGATCGGGTACGCGCCGGGCAGGTGACCGACAAGACGGGCGGCCGGCACGTCGTCGAGCTGGACGAGGACCACCGTGTAGGGCACCGGGAAGAACGGATGTACCTGGTGGGTGACCACCGTCCAGGAATAGACGCTCCCGGTGCCGGCCACCGACTGCCAGCGCCCGTCCCAGCTCCCGCAGGTATGGCAGTAGGCCCTGGGCATGTGCAGAAGGCCGTCGCACCCGTTGCACATCCGCACGACCAGTTCACCGCGCCGGGCGGCCTGGAAGAAGCCGCCGGTGTCCCGGTCGTCGTCCCTGGGGACAAGGCGCGGGTCCGCCACTCGGGCAGGCCCCGCCCCGCCGCCCGCCCCGCTGCCTCCCACGTCATGCCGCCCGGAGCAGAAGGGCGCTGCCCGGGGGCAGCGGCGTGGAGGTGACCAGGCAGACCTCGGCCCCGGGCACCTGCGACGTCGACTCGCCGCGTAGCTGGCGGACACCCTCGAGGATGTGGTTCATGCCGTGCAGGTAGCCCTCGGACAGATGCCCGCCGCCGGTGTTGATCGGGATACGGCCGCCGAGGTCGATCCCGCCGCCGGCGACGAACGGCCCGCCCTCGCCCTTCGGGCAGAATCCCCAGTCCTCGAGCTGAAGCAGCACCGTGATCGTGAAGCAGTCGTAGATCTGGGCGACGTCGATGTCGTGCGGACCAAGGCCGGCGCGGCGGTAGAGCGTGCGGGCGACCGACCGGGCCGGCAGCTCGGTGATCGATTCCCGCATCAGGACGGGGAACTGGACACCGGGCTGAGGGTTGCGGCCGCTGCCCTGCGCCACCGCCCGGATCAGGACCGGCGGCTTGCGGCCGTCGCGCGCCCGAGCCGCGCTCGTCACGACAAGCGCGCACGCCCCGTCCGTCTCCAGACAGAAGTCGAACAGCCGCAACGGATCGGCGATCATCCGGGCGGCCAGGTAGTCGTCCATCGACAGCGCACGCCCGTGCATCTGCGCCGCGGGGTTCGCGTTCGCCCGGGCCCGGCAGACCAGCGCGATGTGCCCGAGCTCCTCCGCCCGCGTCCCATACTCGATCATGTGTCGCCGGGCCATCACCGCGAAGATCTGCCCTGGAGTGAGCAGTCCGTAGGGGGCGAAGAACTCGTCGTAGCTACCCGCACCACCAACCTGCGCGTCCACGGTGGACGACAGCCCGTACCGGCGCCCGGAGCGGCCGTTGAGCTCCCGGAACACCAGCACCGTCGTGGCCTGGCCGGACAGGATGGCGCCCACCGCCTGGCCGACCATCGCGCACGGCGCCACCCCGCCCGGCCCGACCTCCGACCAGTAGGTCAGATCCTGGATGCCCAGCGCGTCGGCAAGATCGTGCTGGCGCACGGTGTCCATGTCGCAGCGGACGATGCCGTCGACGTCACGCGGGGACAACCCGGCGTCATCGAGAGCGGCCAGGGCCGCCTGCGTCGCCAACGTCAGGTCACTGCGGCCCGAGGCACGCGAATAGTCGGTCGCGCCGATGCCGACGATCGCACACCGGTCCCGGTGGTGGAACTCCTCGTCCACGGTCACGGTCCGGCCTCGACCGTGAGATGGCGGATGAGCTGCTCCCGGTGGTGGGCGGGGTCACCGAACATCAGCTCGCTGCTGGTGGCGCGGCGGAAGTACAGATGGGCGGGGTGCTCCCAGGTGAACCCGATACCCCCGTGCACCTGGATGTTCTCGGCCGCCGCGAACGCGAAAGCCTCCGAGCAGCGGACCTTCGCGACGGATGCGGCCACCGCCAGCTCCACCTCGTGTTCCTGGGCCGCCCACAGCCCGTATGCCACCGCCGAGCGGGCAGCGTCGAGTTCCAGCGCGATCTCGGCGCAGCGGTGTTTGATCGCCTGGAACTGCCCGATCGGACGTCCGAACTGCACCCGCGTCTTCGCGTATCCGACCGCCATGTCCAGCACGTGCGCCGCGCCGCCGGCCTGTTCGCAGGCCAGGGCGACGGCGGCGAGGTGCACGAGGTACGCCAACGTCGGCTGCGCACCGCCCGGCGCGCCGAGCAGACGGCCCGGCACGTCGTCGAGGTCAAGGCGTGCCTGGCGCCGGGTCGGGTCCAGCGTCCGCATCGCGCTCCGGCGCAGGCCGGGCGCGGTGCCCTCGACCGCGAACAGGCTGACCCCGCCGTCGCCGTCGCCGTCGCCGCCGGTGCCGGTGCCGGTGCGGGCGGCCACGAGGAGGAGATCGGCGTGCAGCCCGTCGAGGACGAACATCTTCGTCCCCCGCAGCCGCCATCCCGACCCATCGTGGGTCGCGGTGGAGGCCACGCCTGCCGCATCCCAGCGAACCGACTCCTCGGCGAGCGCGACGGTCGCGACGGTATGGCCGGCGGCGATACCCGGCAGGTAGTCCGTGCGGGCGGCCTCGTCGTCCAGATGGAGCAGAACACCGGTGGCGAGCACGGCGGTGGACAGGTACGGCGCGCACAGCAGGGCGCGCCCCATCTCCTCCAGGACGATGCCGACCTCGCCGACACCTGCCCCGGCCCCGCCGTACTCCTCGGGGACGAGCAGGCCGACGACACCCAGCTCGCCCGCCAGCCGCGACCAGACCTCCCGGTCGAAGCCTTCAGGGGTCTCCATCAGCCGCCGGACCTCGGTCTGCGGCGAATGCTCCGCCAGAAACGCCCGGACGGCGTGGCGTAACTGCTCGCGTTCCTCACTCGACGCCAGATCCATATCCCAGACCACGCCGCCTCCTCAGCCTTTCTAACCCGTGTTTATGACGATGAACACGGGTGATATTATTTACGGTAAGTTGTGGGTGATATCCGCGTCGTAGGGTGTGGTCGCCTGGCCACCGTCGACGGTCAGCACCGCCCCGGTGGTAAAGCTTGACGCCCGCGAGGCGAAGTACAGCGCCGCCCCGACAATTTCGTCTGGCTGTCCACCGCGGCGCAGCGGGAACCGGCGCGCGAGCGTCTCGAAGGCTTCTGCATCCCACGCCTCGCTGATATCGGTGAAAAACGGCCCGGCCATGATTGTGTTCACCCGGACCGCCGGTCCGAACGCCAGCGCGAACCCGGTTGTCAACGTGTTCAGCCCGGCTTTGGCAGCAGCATACGGAAGGTCTCTCGGGGTCGGGCGGATCGCCGCCACACTGCTCACGTTGATGATCGAGCCGCCACCGTCACGCACCATCCTGCTGCCCACCAGGGCGGTGAGCCGGAACGGGCCCTTGAGGTTGACGGCCATCACCTTGTCGAACAGCTCCTCGCTGACCTGCTCCAGGCTCGGGTACAGTGGCGCTATCCCCGCGTTGTTGACCAGCACATCGACGTGACCGAACTCGCCGTAGGCGGCGTCCACCATCCTGGTGATCCCGTCCCAGTCCCCCACGTGGGCGGCGTAGGGAAATGCTCGCCGGCCGGTCCTGCGACGTACTTCATCGGCAAGCGCCTCGCAGCCGGCCAGCTTCCGACTGGTGATCATCACGTCGGCACCGGCCTGCGCGAAGGCCAGCACCATCTGTCGGCCCAGCCCCCGGCTGCCTCCCGTCACCAGCGCCACCTTGCCCGCAAGCATCGGCTCGTCCCCGGTCGGCCCCGTCACCGGGGAATTTCCCGCCACGGCCGGTTGCGGTCGACCCGTTCCTCGCTCGGCAGCCCGAGGAGCCGCTCGGCGATGATGGTGCGCTGGATCTCGTCCGAACCACCGGCGATCCGATATCCGGGAGCGCCCAGGATGTGCGCGGTCCACGCGAACGTGCCCCACTCACCGGTGTCGGCCACCAGACGCGCCCCCAGCACAGCCTCCGCCGCCACCGAGGCAAGCGCCAGACTCCGCACCCAGTGCAGCTTGCGCAGCGACCCCTCCGGTCCGCCGGGACGCCCGGACGCCCGCCCGGCGGCCTCCCGCAGCGACGCCACCTCGGCCAGCCGCTCGCTGATGTAGACGTCGGCCAGTTTCTGGCGCACCAGGGGATCATCGAATCGGCCGAGCGCGCAGGCGAGCGGAGCCAGCTGCCGCCACCCGCCCCCGACGCCACTGTGCCCGCCGGTCGCCTCCCGCTCGAAGCCGAGGGTCGTCAGGGCCACCTTCCAGCCCGCCCCCACCGCCCCCAGACGCAGCGAGTCCGGGATCCGGACGTCGTCGAGGAAGACCTCGTTGAAGGACGTGCCACCCGACATCTGACGCAACGGCCGCACCGTCACCCCGGGCGTGTCGAGCGGCAGCAGGAACGCGGTGATGCCCGCGTGTTTGGGAACGTCCGGGTCGGTCCGCACCAGCACCATGCCCCAGGCGGCGAACTGCGCCCCCGAGCTCCACACCTTCTGCCCGTTGACCACCCATCCGTCGCCGTCGCGGACGGCGCGGGTCCCCAGCGCCGCCAGGTCGGATCCGGCCCCCGGCTCGGAGAAGAGCTGGCAGCACAGACGCTCGGCACGCAGGAAGGTCTGCAGGAGGCGATCACGCTGTTCGGGCGTGCCGACAAGACCGATGGTCGGCGCGATCAGATGCACCGTCACCGACACCAGCTCATGGGCGGGCGGGACGGCGAAGCGCGTCTCCTCGGCGGCGAACGCCTCGACGAACTCCGGCCCGAGCCCCACGCCACCGTCCTCCCGCGGCCAGTCCAACGCGCCGAACCCCGCGTCGATCTTCTGCCGGTGCCAGCCCGCCACCCGCTCGATCAACGCCTTCTCGTCGTCGAAGGAGAGGTCGTGAAAGACCGACACGTCGTAGGAAGCGCCCTGGGCGCCCTCGCCACCGGCGCCCGGGCCAAGGCCCTCCCGCGATGGCGCGTGTTCGGCAAGCCAGCTGCGTGCACGCCGCCGAAAGGCCTCCAGATCCTGCGCACCGTCGGGATCGCCGTCTGACTGCCTGACGCCCATGCTTTCCCTCAACATCCCCTGGTAGCGACGTGGGCGCTAGCTAAACATCATGATAAATTGACGTCAAGGGCCTACTTCGCCAGGCTCACCGGAGCGAGAACGCCTTCGGCCGGGACGCCCGCTGACAGCTGCCGGGGAAAAGGACGACGAAGGGTTTCGGATGTGACGACCCAGTCTAGGACACTCCGGGATCTGCCCGACATCGCGCCGGTCCGGCCCGGCGAACAGCTGCCCTGGGACCGCCTGGCCGCCCACCTGCGGCCGCGGCTGGCCGAGCAGGGGCTGGACGTGACCGGCGAGCTGAGGATCCTCAGCTGATGACATCGACAATGGCCTCGACAGTGGCCTCGGCTCATGCCTAGCTTTGACAGGAGCCGCAAGAGCCCGATACCGGCCGGGCCCGACGAGGCGGCGCGACGCAACGGCCATTCCTCGGCTGTCCCGACGCGTGGCTGTATCGCCATCACGGCCGACGGCGCGGTACTGCGCACACTCAAGACGTCGGAAAGCCTCGCCCGCGAGGTCGTGCGGACCATCATCGACCAGGGCCTGCAACCCGGCGACGGGCTTCCCACCGAAGGCGCGATGCTCGAACAATACGGTGTGAGTCGAGAGTCGCTGCGCGAAGGCCTGCGATTGCTGGAGGTCCAGGGCCTGATTTCGATCCGCCGGGGACCCGGGGGAGGGCCGGTGGTCGGCAGCGTCCATCCGGCCAACCTCGGCCGCATCTCGACCCTGTACTTCCACATGGCGGGAGCCACGTACAACGAGCTGTTCGACGCGTGGATGTTCGCCGAGTGCATTCTCGCCGAGCGGGCCGCCCGCGCGAGTGACCGCACCGCCCGCGTGGCCGCCATGGCCCCGTATCTCGAGCTCAACGAGGTCCGCGAGACGCCCGAGGAGCTGGCCCGTTTCGTACAGGAGCATGCGATGTTCCACGGCGCCGTGGCGTCGCTTGTCGGTAACCGGGTGCTCGAGCTGACTCTGCAGACCATGGGCCAGATCGTGAGTCACCACGTTGCCACTGTCGATGATCCCCGCATCATGCACGACCTGATCGCCGATGATCACCTCAGGCTGGCCCGAGCCATCGCTGCCGGCCACAGCGGCCAGGCCAGCACCTTCATGCGGGATCACATCGAGGGCGTGGCGCGATACACCCGCGAACGCCTCGGCGCCCGGATGGACGACCTCATCGAATGGCAGTAGCAATCGACCGGTAGATGGCAGCTGAGATGAGGATTACGGGTGGGGCTGGGTCCGGCTCGTCCGGCCGGTCGCGGTGGCCGTGGGGTGTGGCGTCCTGTCTGTTCGGTCAGATAATCGCTCGGATACAGTCACGGGAACGATCTGAGTGTGTCGTTCAGGTCGTTCAACGCGGCCCACTGCCGGCAATGATCGGGGGATGTTGTGGCGCGGGTGTTTGTCAGTCATCGGGGTGTCGATGCGGTGCCGGCGGAACGGCTCGCGAACGATCTGAAGGCGGCCGGGCAAGAGGTGTGGTTGGACGGGTGGGAAATCGCCGTCGGTGATTCGATCGTGGAGAAGATGAACGCCGGTTTGACGGCGGCGGACTATGTGGTGCTGTGCCTGTCCACGGCGGGAGTCGAGGCGCCGTGGATGCTGCGGGAGTGGGCGCCGACGGTGGCCCGCTGGCTGAACGGTCACAGCGTACGGGTGCTCCCGGCGGTGTTGACGGGTGGCGACGCCCCGGCGCTCCTTGCCGATCTGAAGGCGGCGGACCTGACCGCGGACTGGGACGGCGGGGTCGCGGCGTTGCTGGCCGCGATCAACCGGTAGGCCGGTGGCGTGCAGATGATCACGATACTGATTGCCCACGCGACCGGTGAGGAGGCGCTGGCGGAGGAGTTGGCCGGCCCGTTACGCGCGGCCGGGTATGACGTGTGGCATGACGGTGCGGTGTTTGTCGGCGAGTCGGTGACGGCGCAGGCATCCCGGATTCTCAGCCAGCGTGGCCCGGTGGTGCTGTGCGGGACGGTGCGGGCGATGGGAACGCGGCTTCCCCGGCTGCTGGTCAATGCTGCCCGTCGCGAAGGGTCAACCGTGCGGGTGTTTGCGGTGCATATGGAGCGGGATGCCGACCTGGACAGCGTCACCTTCGATACCCGGGTGGCGGCCTACTGGCAGGACCCGACGAAAGCCGTTGACGAGCTGCTGGCGGCTCTGCGCAGGCACTATCCGCTGGTCCCGGCCGAGGATGCCCGGCGGGAGGAGGCAGGGTCGGCCGACCGGGGTGCGCTGCCGGCGGAGCTGCGGGTCGCGTATCTGGCTCGGGTGGTGGCGCAGTATCGGCGGTTGGATCTGGAGGTGTTGACCCCGGCGGAGCATGAGACGCATCTGCCGGTGCTGGTGCAGTCGGTGTTTGTCCCGCAGGGTGTGCGGGCGGAGCCGCCGCCGGTGGAGTTGTCGAAGGAGCTGTGGCGCCGGCTGGTGGACGCCGGGGAGATCGACGACGCGGATCTGCCGGACGGGGTGGACGCCGACCGTCTGGCCCGCGCGCGGGTGGCGTATGCGCAGCAGCCGGTGCGGGCGGTGTTGGACGTGGTGACCGCGGCGGAGAACCGGTTGCTGGTGCTGCTGGGGGATCCGGGGGCGGGGAAGTCGACGCTGGCGCGGTTTTTGGTGTTGACGTTGGCCGGTGGTCCGGGTGGGCAGCCGCTGGCGGGCATGCAGGGGTGGCTGCCGGTCCTGGTGGAGCTGCGGTCGTTCGCCGATCTGCGGCGGGAGTGCCCGACGTTTCTGGAGTATTTGCAGCGGCTGCATGACACCGACGGTTTGGGGCTGCCGGCGGAGGTGCTGGCTGGCTATCTGCGGGCGGATGGCCGGGCGCTGGTGGTGTTCGACGGGTTGGACGGTAGCT
>NZ_CAUVXI010000168.1:0-891 GCF_963555845.1 Protofrankia sp. Cas8
GCCAAGCGCGAGCGGACGTAGTTGTCGTCGCGGTTGACCCGGCGGGCAATCTCCCGGTAAGTGGCGAACGACGCATGGTTGTCGCCCGTGCGCAGGCGAGGTTCGCACAACGCGACCAGCAGCAGGCGTTCGGTCTGGGTGAGCCGGACGGAAAGCTGCATCGTGTCCTGCTCCCGATGTACCGGCTGGCGGCGATAGTGCACCACGCCGATCTCATGGCGCTGACCATCCGCGCCGACTGCGACGATCTGGAACTCGGCGAGACCGGCCGAGACCGCCGTCGCCGGGGACAGGATGCGATGGGTGTCCCCGTCCGCGGTCAGCACCAGGAGTGGATGCCGACCGGTGTTACCGATGACAATCGCGCCTTCACTTTCGGCCAGAGTTCCAGCACGGCGGGACACCATCAGGTCCTGCGGGTCGGCCCCGAACGGGATGTCGCAGCCGGCGCGGCCGAAGGTCAGTCGACGGCCTGACCCCAGCGCCCACCTCCGCCCGCTGGCGGTGATCCTCGCGACGACGACCGCCGGCGGTGCCGCATCCGGTACCCCTCTTGCGACCATGCGTTCCCGCCGCCCCTTTCATGCCAACCACCCGATGAGCGTAACTGTGAAAAGGCCTGCCGGCTGTCATCTGCAGGTCACGGGCCCGGGCGAATCCGCGCAGGTCAACCGGGGTCGCGCTGCCCCCTTCGCGCCCCGGGGACTGCGGCCTCCGGCGATGCGCCAGAACCACGATCGCATCGCCTTTGACCCGTTCAGCAGGGGAGCACCCCTGCTCCGGTGCGGGGGCGCTCTGTTCGGACGTTTGCGGGTCCGGAAGGATCTGTTTTGCGCCCACCGGTAGAGCACGATCGGATACCGCGGGCGCACCTCGGCTGGGGGGCCGAGG
>NZ_CAUVXI010000168.1:1376-12772 GCF_963555845.1 Protofrankia sp. Cas8
GGGGGGTGGAACTGGGGGAGAAGAGATAGCCGGAACCGGCGGGCTGGCGACGGAGGGGGTCGCCAGCCCGCCGGTGCACCACCTGCTCGCGGCTGCCTGTGCGGTTTGAACGGCCGCGACCACGACAGGCCCCAGGGTCTGCCCGAGGGGTTCATACCGATTCGCCCCTTCTCCACCGTACGACATCGGATACCTGCCCTGATATGGGCACATCTCACGCCGTTCACGACGCGACCGGCGTCGCCACCTTAGAGCGCCTGGCAATAGGGGACGCGGCGTCGCGGTCCAGACCAGTCGCGGGTCACCCAGGTGACCCGGTGGGCTGCCGGCTGTGAACGCATCCGCCCGCGGCATGCGGTCACACATCCGGGGTACCACCTAGTCGGTCAAAGGGTAGGCCAACGGTCGCGTGATCATACTTCCATACGCGCGCCCGGTGGCCCCGAGTAGTCGAGAGCGCTCGCGGTGGTCGGCGGCACGGCACGCACCACTGGTCGCCGCGGGTCCGCAGATCTGGTCAGGCTATCTGGCCAGAAGGAGAGGGGATCCGCATGACTACCGCACATCAGATCATGCACCGGGACGCCGAGTGCATCGGTGAGACCGAGACTCTAGTGGACGCCGCCCGCAGGATGCGGGACCTCGGCGTGGGCTCGCTGCCGATCTGCGGCGAGGACAACAAGCTTCGTGGGATCATTACCGACCGCGACATCGTGATCAAATGCCTCGCTGAGGGAAAGGACCCCCTGACAACGCGGGCCAGGGATCTGGCGCAGGGCCGGCCGTTCTACACCGACGCGAACGCCGACCTTGATGACGTCATGCGCCAGATGATGGACCACCGGATCAAGCGTCTTCCCGTGATCGAGAACAACCAGCTGGTAGGAATGATCAGCGAGGCCGACCTGGCGAGAAACCTCCCCGAGGACAAGCTGGGCCAACTCGTGGAGGCCATCAAGTCCGGCCCCGCCGATCGCCTTACCTGACCTTGTCTTACCTGACGTCGCCTCATCTGACGTCACTGTTCGGGCCAGGCGATGCGCGAAAGCAGCTCCCCGCTCGTATCATTCGGCCTGGACGGGCGGGGAACTCAGGAAACCGGGAACGAATCCGGATCCACACTGCTGGTGCTGGCGTTGCCGCCGACGCTCTTGTACAGCGTCAGGGTGAAGGTCGTGTACTGAGTCTGCGTTGAGTAGTACTTCGTCTGGTATGACAACGGCTGGTCGAACTTGCTGAAGTCGCAGTCCCGGGTGAAGCGGGAAGCGGCAGCCTCCCAGTCCGTACCGGTGGTGAAGAACACGTCGAACGTCCCGTCCGGAATGCCATCGGCGGTCACCGTGGCACCAGCCCGGACGTAGATGTTCCGGATCAGCGTTCCACCCCCGGTCAGCTTGATCACCGCATCGGTCGTGGCCGCCTTGATGGTCAGCTTACCCAGACCGCCACGCTTTCCCGGGCCGAGACTGCCGTTGACAGGTTGGCGGTTGAGGTCCGGCTGGGCGGCCGGCATGAACGTCCCGACCTTGTACGACTGCGCGGGATCAGCAGACGCGATCGCGGCCGCGGCCGCGCGCAGCACCCGCGCGCCGTCACCGCTGGCAGCCCTCGGCATGCCAGCGCCGCCGGTGCACAGTGTGTGGTCACGGGCATCGCCGGCCAGGTTCAAAAGATCACTCTTCAACGCCGACAACGCAGCGACAAGATCCTGATGGGCGGACGCGACGTTGGCCGGGGGTCGGATCCGCGACAGCGTCAGGCCCTGGGTTCCCAGCTCGCCCGCGGCGCTCTTGAACGCGTTGGACAGGGCAGCCGGCGTACCGCTGAGAAAGACGGCCGAAAACCGAGGGGCAAGTGCAGAGTCCAGCGCCGAGAGGGCAGTCTGATATTCGCCTGACGTGATCGTGGTGGGAGTCGGGCTGGGCGTCGGGGTCGGGGTCGGAGTGGCTATCGGTGATGACGCGCGGCTGGTCGGGGACGTCGGCTGAGGCAACCCGTCCCGGCTACCGCCTCCGCCGCAGGACGTGGCTAAGCCGCCGGCGACCAAGGCGAGTACGCCGCCGCACATGACGAGCAGTCGACTACGCAGAAAGATCATGCCCGACACTCCATCGAGTCGAAACGACCTATGACGTTCAGTGTAGGACAGACCGCTCGCCGTGTACATTGAAACAGGGCTATTGCGTCGTGGACGGTGCTCTTATACGATGATTCCGCTGTCGCGGATTCGCCGGATGTTTTTCTCGTAGAACAGCTCGTAGGCGGCTATCTCATCGGTCAGCATCTCGACGTCAAGCTCTCCGCGATGATCACGCCGCAGCTGCTCCGTGTCGACAACCGCACGGTAGACAAAGGTCGCGTTGCCCTCCAGCCGCGGGATCTGGGAACCGTCCGGACCAGACGTGACACGGCACACCGAGCTGCCACCCGGATTACGGACCACGACCGCCTCGTCCGCAGAGACATGACCGAGCCTGGAATACACCATGCGTGACGCGACCACCCCGGACCCACATGAAGGGGTCAGCCCGGCTCCCCGCTCGAAAGTGCGGACAAAGATTTCCCGCGGCCCCGAGAGCCGGCATATGAACGACACGTTGGCACCGGCCGGGAGAACCCGCGGTATTTTCGCCGCCGCGCCGCCCACGGCCACCAGCTCGCCCTCGTCATACTCGTCGACAATCGCGACGAGGTGCGAATTGGGAACGGCGACACCGGTGAAGCGCAGCCGCGGATGCAACTCCGCGATCGTGGTGTCAACGTGCTCGGCGCCTGGGCTGACGATCGGGACGTCCGCGGCCCGGAATGTCACCGGGGGAAGCTCTACCGCCACGGCGGGGACGCCGGCAGCAACGTCCTCGATCCGTTCAACCCGGAACCGGCCGCCGCCCGTCGACACGTCCACGATCTCGACACCTCGACGTTCGAGGATGAGTCGACCAACACATCGCAGACCGTTACCGCATAGTTTGGCCGGTGTTCCGTCCGGATTGAAGAAGAACGCTTCGGGCACTTCTCGTGCATCGTCCACGAAATACAGACCGTCGCTGCCCAGCGGACCCTGCCGGTCACAGACGAGCCGAACGAATCCGATGAGTTCAGCAGTCGTCGCAAAAAGCTCGCCGGGCCGACCGTCGACAATAAAGATGTCATTGCTTGAGCCATGCGCCTTCAGCAGCTCGAACTTCACCGCAGCCCTCCCACCTCGACCTGCGGTTCAGTGTAATGCGACGGCGGGAAACGGGCCGGGCGCCGGCGGGTCGCGCGATCCCGACGCTGCCCACCGCACGCTCGCCGCGTTCGACGACCTGCTGCGCCTGGCACTCTGCGGTGTTCAGAGCGCCAGGCGGAACCGGTCAGGCTGCCGCGCGGGCCAGTGCAGCCTTCTCCGCGGCTTCCCGCGACTGCTCAGCCAGCGGGACGAGCTCGGCCATAGCCGGGTTGATCGCAGCCATCGTCAGTTCGACGTGGATGAAGCTGATGTCGGTCGCGCCGAGCGCCCCGAACACGTGCCGCAGGTACGGCTCCTGGTGATCGTTACCCTCCTGCGGGGTGCCCGGTCCGTACGCCCCACCGCGGGCGGTAACGACGGTGACCGGCTTGCCGGTGAGCACGCCGGGGCCGCCTGTCATGTCGACCGTCCGGCCGAGGGCGATCACATTGTCGATCCATGCCTTGAGAGTCGAGGTGATCGACCAATTGTACATCGGGACGGAGACCAGCAGGCTGTCGGCCGCCTCGAGTTCGCTGATGAGCGCCTCGCGAGCCTGCCAGGCCGCGGTCTGCTCAGCCGTCCGCGCCTCGTCCGGGGTCATCGAGGCTGTCACGCCGTCCCAGCTGATGTGTGACGGCGGGGTGGCGGCCAGGTCCCGGTGAACGACGGTGCCATTCGCGTGGCTGGCGGCCCAGGCAACGGCGAACTGGCCGGCGACGGCCCGAGACGCCGAGCCCGGGCTCACGCTTGAATCGATGTGCAGGAGTGTGGACACGCGATCTCCTTGCCGTGGTGGATAGATGCAAAATCAGATCATGCCGACAGATAATCATCTTCCGTGGCACACATCATGTGCAGAGACTATCTCAGACGACGAGCAGTAGGATCGGACGGGTGGACCATTCGGAAGTACGGGTCGGGGTGACCGAGCCTGCGGCCGTACTGCCCGAGGAGCTCCACGAAGACCTCAGCTGGTTGCTGAGCCAGGCCCTGCATGGGTTCCTTCAGGCGGCACAGGCCGCGGTCGGGGACTTTCCCGGCGGACTACGCGGGCTTCAGGTGCTCTCGGCCACGGCCGGCGGGTGTGAACGCAACCAACTTGGGGTCGCCCGCCGCCTCGGTGTCGACCGCTCCGTCATGGTCCGCCTGATCGACGACCTCGAACGCGGTGCGCTGGTCAGACGGTGCCCCGATCCGGCCGACCGGCGGGCGCGCATAGTCCGCCCGACCGAAGCCGGTCACACCCAACTCCGGGAGGTGACCGCCCGCCTACGCCTGGCCGAGCAACAAATTCTGGCACCGTTGACCGCCCAGGAGCAGATCAGTTTTTCCGACGCCCTACGGCGCGTGGTCGCCGGTGTCCTCGCCTCAGGGCTGCCGCCGGTGCAAGGTCCGGTCACCGGCCAGGGAACATGCCCGGACGCACCGGCGACAGAAACCTGACCAGGACGGTTTCACCGTCCTCACCCTCACCGACTGCGTCGCGGCGGCATCCCAGAAGGAACATTCCATCGCCAATGACCTTCGGATGGTCTCGCCTCCGATGGTGTCGACGGACGCGATCATCGACCGGGTTTCCATCGGGATCGCGCGGGTATCTTCTGGGTCTTTACCGAAGGACCGAAGCAGACCGGCCCGGCTGTGGGTCGGGTGCGGGGGGCCATGGTGCCGTCAGATCAGGAGTCGGCCGCCGGAGTGCACATGGACCGCGGCCGGCTGGGCCGAGCGCCTGGGCAGTCACGCGCAAGCCAGGAGGACCCGAACATCATCGCTGAGCGCTCCACCGGCGCAGGCCCCGGCAGCCCGTATCCAGTAGGCACGGAGCACCTACGGACGGAGCACCTAGGCACGGAGCACCAGAGCAGTCAAACGTCCACGACCGGGAGCACCGAAACGGCCATAACCGCCGCGACGACGGCTGCGACGACGACGGCTGCGCTCCCAACAGATCTGGCCCAGGTGTTCGACGCGGGCGGCGCCACCGGGGCCCTGATGCGTGACCTGGACTGGTCTGCGACACCGATCGGCTCCCCGTGGGCCTGGCCACAGGCTCTGCGGACAGCCATCGGCATCTGTCTGTCGTCCCGGTTCCCCATAGTTATCTTCTGGGGGCCGCGGCTGGTGAAGATTTACAACGACGCCTACATGGCGATGCTCGGCGACAAACATCCGTCCGCGATGGGCCGACCAGCCGAGGAAGTGTGGTCGGAGATATGGGATGCCATCAGGCCGATGTTGTCCACGGTGCTGGCCGGCGAAGGAGCTTTCCGCTACGAGGACGAAATGCTTCCCATGAATCGGCACGGCTATCAGGAGGAGTGTTATTTCACGTTCTCCAACGGTCCGATCCGGGACGAGTCCGGTCATGTCGGCGGTGTATTCAGCGCGTGCACGGAGACGACCGCGCAGGTGGTTGGTGCGCGTCGGCTGCGGACGCTGCGGTCACTGGCATCCAGCACGAACGAGGCGCGAACCACCCAGGAGGTGCTGGAACGGGCAGCCACGGCGCTCGGCGAGGCCCGCGCCGATGTTCCGTTCGCGCTGCTCTATCTGGCCGGCGGCCGCGATGACGGCCGCGATGACGGCCAGACTGGTGACGGGGCTGCACCTGGCCATGCGCCCACCCTCCACCTCGTCGCCTGCGAAGGCATGGACACCATCGAGGCGGCGAGTACGACGTTGCCCAGCGAAGCACGTGCGGCGTTCGACGAGCACGAGCCGACCCTGGTCGAAGGGCTGGCAGTGCCCGCGCCACGGCTTGGTGTCGTCAGACGGGCGCTCATCCTGCCGCTGCGGGCGGTGGGCGCGCGCGGAGTTCTCGTTGCGGGGGTCAGTCCCCGGCGCCCATGGGACGACGACTACCGCAGCTTCTTCTCCCTCGCCGCCGATCAGATCACCAGTTCGATGTCGAACGCGGCCGCATATGCGACAGAACGCGATCGAGCTATAGCGCTGGATGAACTCATTGCGGCGAAGACGACTTTCTTCGCCAACATCAGCCATGAGTTCCGTACGCCGCTGACGCTGATGCTGGGCCCTGCGCAGGACGCCCTCACCGACGAAAGGTTCCCGCTCACGGAGGTCCAACGCGAACGGGTCGAGCTGGTCCGCCGCAATGCGCTACGGCTGCTTCGCCTGGTCAACAACCTGCTGGACTTCGTCCGGATCGAGGCCGGCCGGCTGGAGCCCCAGTACGAGCCCGTCGATCTGGCCAGCCACACCGCGGACGTGACACGTATGTTCCGAGCCGCGACCGAAAAAGCCGGCCTCGCCTTGGTGGTGGACTGCCCGCCGTTACCCGAGCCGGTGTGGATCGACCGTGACCAGTGGGACAAAATTATCATCAACCTGCTGTCGAACGCCCTCAAGTTCACGCTGCACGGCACCATCAGTGTCCGGGTGGCCGCGGTGGATGAGGGCCCGACCTGTTGGGCCGAACTGTCGGTCACCGATACCGGCATCGGCATCGACCCGGCCGAGCAGGTCCGACTGTTCGAGCGGTTCCGTCGTGTCCCGAATGCCGGCGGGCGCTCGCACGAAGGCGCGGGCATCGGCCTCGCGCTTGTCGCCGAACTCACCGCTCTGCACGGGGGCAGTGTCAGCGTGCAGAGCGCGCCGGGAGCCGGTAGCACCTTCACCGTCCGACTACCGTTCGGTCACGCACACCTGCCTACCGACAGTGTTGTCGCCGCTGGCCACGGTGACCGAACGTCCGCGCCTCCAGATGCTCTCACCGAATCCGCGGATGGGCTTCTCGCCGAGGCGATGCGGTGGTCCAACCGGCCGCAACCCGACGCCGGGGACAGAAGCCGCGGCACCGGGGGCAGTACGCACGGGGCAGACCGACCCATGCACGCTGCTGCCGTGCGCCCACCTCCAGACAGCGATGACGGCCGGGCGCGGGTACTGGTCGTGGACGACAATGCCGACATGCGTGACTACCTCGTCACGCTGCTGTCCGACGACTACGACGTGACGGCAGCGGCCGACGGGGCCGCGGCGCTCCGCCGAATCCGGAGCATTCCGCCGGACCTGGTACTCACCGACATGATGATGCCGGGGGTGGACGGCTTCGCGCTGCTCGCCGCCATCCGTGCGGACGCCTCGACCGCGCATCTGCCGGTAGTCGCGCTGTCGGCGCGCGCAGGAGAGGATGCCGCGGTCACCGGGCTTGAGGCAGGGGCCGATGACTACCTGACCAAACCGTTCTCGATCGCGGAGCTGCGAGCGCGGGTGCGGGCAAACCTGGAGCTGGAGCGGGCACGCCGGGTGGGCGCGCACTATCTGCACCTTCTCGACGACTTCCCACTGCTGATCTGGCGGTCTGGCACGGACGGCGGATGCGACTACTTCAACAACACGTGGCTTTCGTTCACCGGTCGCACAGTCGAGCAGGAGCTGGGACACGCCTGGACGGACGGTGTGCACCCGGAGGATCTCGATCGTTGGGTCAACGTCTACCGCGAGGCCTTCGATGACCGCAAGCCCTTCGAAACGGAGTATCGGCTGCGCCACTCGGACGGCGATTTCCGATGGATACTTGATGTCGGCCGTCCTATCTTCGACCTGGCGGGCCGCTTCACCGGATACATCGGCTCGTGTCTGGACCTCACCGAGCGACGGCGGGCCGAGGAAGCGGTGCGGACGACGGCGGTGATCGAACAATCGGCTGCCCGTGAACACCGGATAGCCGCCGAGCTCCAGCGAAGTCTTCTCCCCACCACATCCTTCGTTCACGGCACGCTGCACACCGCCGTGTACTACCGCGCCGAAGGCGAGACCGAGGTCGGCGGAGACTGGTACGACGTGATCGATCTCGGCGCCGGCCGAACCGCGCTCGTCATCGGTGACGTAATGGGCCGTGGGGTGCGCGCCGCGGCCGTCATGGGACAGCTGCGCGCGGCGGTGCGTGCCTACGCCCGCCTCGACCTGCCGCCGGCGGATCTCCTTGAGCTGCTCGACGGGGTTGTCCGCGATCTCTCCGAGGACTCGATCGTGACCTGTGTCTATGCGGTCCACGACCCGCTCGACCACTCTCTGACCTTTGCCAGTGCCGGTCACCTGCCCCCGCTGCTCATCGACCCGACCGGTGCGGTCCACCAGTTGACCGAGGGATCGGGGCCTCCCCTGGGCGCCGATCTTCCGGAATTCACCGAACAGCGGGTGGCCCTCCCCCGGGATGCCGTGCTGGTCCTCTACACCGACGGGCTGGTCGAGCAACGCGGCCGTGACATCGACGCCGGCATCGACAAGCTCTGCGGATACCTGGCCGGATCCCGCGACATCCCTCTCAACGCACTACCGGATCTGCTCGTTGACCGGATGCTCCCCGGTGACCAGGACGACGACATCGCGTTGCTGCTCGTCCAGGTCGCACCGCCGTTGTCAGCAGATGGCACGTTGTCAGCAGATGGCGGTCAGCCCATCCTGCACATGGAGATCCCCGACAGCTGTCAGGGTGTACGGGAGGCCCGCCGGGCTGCTGCCGCGGCGCTGGAATCCTGGCGGATCCCACCGGGGCGTGCCGCCGACGTCGTTCTGGCGGTCAGCGAGCTCGTCACCAACGCCATCCTGTACGGGAAACCACCCATGAACCTGAGGTTACGACCGGCCGGAGGCGAACTGGTTCTCGACGTCCGCGACGGTAGTGCCACCTTGCCACGGCGGCGGCGAGCGACCGCAGACGACGAGCACGGCCGCGGTGTACATCTCGTCTCGTTGATCGCGGATCGCTGGGGAGCGCGAACCACCGACAGCGGCAAGTCCGTCTGGTGCACCTTCATGATCGGCCGCCCGTAGAACGTTCACCCCTGGCCCAGGTTATGATCTACCTCTGCCCCAGGTGATGATCGGCGCGAGTTTGTCGCTGTGTACGCTTTTCGGCCGGAAAGGCGTACCCGACGACAAACTCACGCCGATCTTGCCGTTGGCCGCGGCACGATTCAGTCGTGAGCTACAGCCGGAGCCAGCCGCACCCGCACCCGCAGCCGCATGCACCGGCCACCGACCACCGGCCGCGCCAAGGGAACCGCCTGAATCAACGCCCGGCGCTGTCCCCGTCGGCGAGGCTGACATGTGCCGCGATCAGACGCCATCCATTGGTGTCGTGGACCCAGGTGCGGGTGTAACGGACCCGGGCGACAAACGGCTCGCCGTCCATGATCCCTTCCAGGGTGCCGAGGAACCAGGTCACTCCGGTGTCGCCGACCACCAGCACCGCGAGGTCCTCCTCATCGACGCGCGTCATCGCCTGCCCGCCTGATCCGTGGACGTGCAGATCGTCCTGCTTGGTGTAATGCCTGCCGTCCGGCCCGGTGAACACAAGCCGGTCGTCAATCAACCGATCCAGCGCCGCGACATCCGAGGCCAACTGTGCCCGCTGAAGACACCGTTCGGCATCACGCAGCGCCTCGGCGCCGGCCACGCCCGTACCACCGGTACCACCGGCCCCGCAGCCGGCGACATTCGGGGATGATGGGGATCCGACACGAAGGCGGTTCCCATCCGGGTCCCGGACCTCGAACTCACGTGTGTTCCACGGAGTATTTTCGACATCGGCGTTCAGCTCCGCTGCGATCACATCGACGTTCGGTACGCGGAGATAGACCCGCGTGTCGGGTCGGGCGTCACCGTTGTGCTCGGACAGGAAGAGCCGCGCCCGGCCGCTTGCGACGCACACGAATGCGGGGATCCCGGGTTCGAAGCGGTGCTCCCACTCTTTGACGAAACCAAGCCGCGTATACCAGGCGACGGCTCTATCGGCGTTCGTGACGTGCAGGATGGGTATCGCTTCCTCGTCCACGCCGGCAAGTGTGCCACTGTGGCCCCGGGCGGTGGCCAGAACGAAAATCGCAAGAATCTGTTGCTACCCGGCCTCAACCACCGGCGGATGTTCCGGGCGTCCCGGTGGCCATCGGGGCTGGACCCCCGCAGGTACCCGGCGTGCACTCCTGGAGCACCAACGACTTGCCCTGCGGAGACCAGCCAGGCGGCCAGGCGATGTTCGTCGATGACGACCATATCGGCCCGGCCGGTGCAAGCGGCTTGAGGGAGGGGAGCGGCAGGGGTGGGATCTGCCGAGCTGACGGTTGCGGCGTCGCGTGCGGACGGGCGACAACCCGCCTACCACTGGCCGGAGATTGGCTCCCGGCGTTGGTTGGACTGCTGCCCGGCGGACGTTCCGCCGCGCCTTGGGTACTTACCGCAGGTGATGGTGCGCTCGGCGACGCCGTCACTTCGTCGGCGGTCGAGCCTGCCACGGGCGAGGGAACAGAAACCGTCGAGAGCACGGAGGGCGTCGGCACAGGCATGGGTACATGCGCCGCCGTCGAGTGTCGTGAACACGCAGCGATCGCAACCAGTGCGCTCACCGTCATCAACCCAACACGAAAGACCATCTTCATTCCGCTGGGCACCCGATCCTTGGGCTGCCAGAGCAGTCGACCGTAAAACATAAAAATCAGTATAAAACCTTCTAGGCCTATCCGAACATGAACATTCTGGAAAGATCGCTACTTTTACCCAACAGATACGCAACAGATCTACCGATTAATTACCAGCGGAGCTCGGCCATCGCCGCACGCACAAATGTTCCGAAGAAAGCAGCGTGAAGCATGTGCGACCCTCCACCGAACCTGGGGCGGTTCATGCCCACGATCATGCCAGAATAACCTAAAGAACCCGGAACGGTTCAACCAGAACGATTCGCTTCCCTAAACTGCGCAAAAAGAGACTCGCCTCGGTCGTTGATCTCGAACACAGAGGCAACCGGATGCAAAGCCGGATCAAACATTTCAAGCATCTGGCGGACCTCTATCATTGGTATGCCAAGAGCTTCATTCAAGACGCGCATCAAATTAAATGGAGTTAACACAAAGGAGTCGTCTCGCCGCAGGGCCTCGAGGATATCCATGAATGTCCGCCCTGTCGAAACCATGCGACGAATAGTGCCGACCAGACTCGGCAACTCGATCACCTACCTGGTAAATAGAACCTGAACGTTTGTATAGCGCCCCAGATCACCAGTCGCCTTCACAACCCGCACGCCAGCAAATCCGTATCGGGCCGCCATTCTTCCCGTAAAGGTACTAGCGGCCGCATCCTCTAGATTCATACCACTTCCGACCATTTCATTAAACGTGTTCAAGTTACTTGGCATAGCTGAAACCCATTTACCCTGAAG
>NZ_CAUVXI010000169.1:0-12238 GCF_963555845.1 Protofrankia sp. Cas8
CGGGTGGTGAGTCGGCCGTCGGCGAGCCGCACCGCAAGGAGGATCTCATGGGTGAGCGACCCCGAGCGTGACCCGTCCTGGCCGCTTGCGCCTGCCCGCGAACCGGCCGGCGATGGCGCCCCAGGCAGGGTCACGCCCCGGGGCGGCAGGACAGGGCGCGTCCCCGGCCGCAGCGGTGGTTCGATCTCGAACGGCTGGCCGGTCAGGACGCGCAGCAGCGTCTCCATCCCGGCACCGGTATCGGAGATCTCCGCGATCGGATAATGGGTCGTCGCGTACGGGCCGAGCCACACCGGGATGTCCTCGACCGAGCGGCCGGGCAGCAGCACCGGCAGGAACTTCGCCATCGCGGCCGGCCGGTCGCGGTACAGCTCCTCGCGGATCAACGCCGCCTCGAACTGCACCCCGCGGCCCTCATCCGCGGCGGCTTCGCCCTCGCTACGGCGGCGGTACTGCGGCGACGCGAGGATCAGCACAAAATCAGATGCGCGGACCTCGGCGAGCATCCACAGCGGCCAGTCCTGCCGGCGTTCGGCCGCCGCCTTGTCGAGCTTCGCGTCGATCTCCCGGGATCTCAGGAAGATCCACAGATCGCGGACGACGTTCTCGTGTTCGGGTGACTCGTGTGCGTAGGAGAGAAACACCCGCGGCGGACGATCTGTCGCCGCACGGTCATCGTCACCACTGCCGCTGCCCACGCCAGTGCCGGTGTCATCCCCCACGCCATCCCCCTGCTGTCGGCAGACAGGGGGATCATAAGCGCACTAAGTAGTCGCTCTACTCACCAAGGTGGCCAGGTCCAGTTTCCCGGTGACGAGTTCCCCGATGACAACGTCATCGGGTACGACGCCACCGGGCACGACGCCCAGCGGCTGGGCTGGCCGGCCATCCACACTCGGGCCGGACGGCTCCGGCGACGCGCTGCCAGCCGGGCTCGGCGTAGGGGTAGCGGTGGGCGTAGGAGTCGGTGTGCCAGTCGGCGTAGGAGTCGGCGACGGCTTCGGCGACGCACTGCCAGCCGGGCTCGGCGTAGAGGTAGCGGTGGGCGTAGAAGTCGGTGTGCCAGTCGGGGTCGGAGTCGGGGTAGCGGCCGGGTCCGCTGTCGTCACCGCGCTGGCCAGCACCGCATTGCCCGCGCCTGCATTGTCCGGGCCTGCATCGGCGGCGCCGGAATCGTCCCCGCCCGCATACTCATCAGCCCAGGCAAGCACGGTGCGGACATAGTCATCCGACGGGTTGTACCTGTACACCGCCGCGGTCAGCCGCTCGGGCACGCTGAGGTCACCAGAGCGGCACAGATAGCCCGCGGCGGCGAGCGTCGCGTCGCTGATGTTGTCCGGGGAAGCCGTACCGTCGCCGTCGGCGTCCCGCCCGGCCCATCGCCATGTCGACGGGATGAACTGCATCGGGCCGACCGCCCGGTCGAAGTCGGTGTCGTGGTCGAGCATTCCGTGATCGGTGTCCGCGATCAGCGCAGTGCCGGCGGAGCCGTCGAGACGGGGCCCGAGAATCGTCGGGGTGACCGTCCCGTCCGCGCTGATCTGCCGGCCGGCGGCGTGATTCGACTCGACCCGGCCGATTCCCGCCAGCACCGACCACGGTAGGTTACATCCCGGCCGCTCGAGGTTGATCCGGAGCGCCGCCGTCCGATAGGCGCTCAGCATCCGGCTGGGGATCGCCGCGCTGCTTCCACCCGCCCCGGTGGTCGCGGCCCCGCTCGGACCGGCACCCGGCGCGGGCGTGGGCGTGGTCGGTGCGGACACCGTCTGTGCGGACACCGTCTGTGCGGACATGTCGGCTACCGACGCGGCCGGTCGGGCCGAGTCGGGCACCACAGTCACCGAGGCGACGAGCCGGTCGGCGTCCGCGCCCCCGGCCACCGCGCCGATGACCGATTCCCCGACGACGGGCAGCCGACGATCGCCTTCTGGCGCCGGCCGCCCGGCGACCGGACCGCGATCATCGTGGTGCGGCCCCGGTGTTGACGGCTGGGGCGCCGCCGTGATGCAGGCGACAAGGAGGACGGCGGCTACCATGCCGGGGATCTTCGGATCAACCAACCGTGGGGCCGGACGCCGACGCACAGAACCTTGCCGCGACACAGGTACCTTCTCCCGAAACGATCACATCATGATCGGACGGGACCCATGCTAATAATTCATGACCTTCAGGATGTTCATCCTCGATGTGTGCCAGAAGGCGACATACCGTTACTCATGCCACCGGTCACGCTTCGCGCGCGGCACCATCAGTCTCGACGCCTTCGCGCTCGACGCCTTCGCCCTGGCGGCGCAGACCGTAGGTGACGGCGTCCGCCAGCGCCTCCCAGGACGCGGCGATGATGTTCTCGTCCACGCCGATCGTGTCCCACCGGTCGCGGCCGTCGCTGGTCTCCACCAGTACCCGGGTCACCGCGCCCGTACCGGACCTGCCGTCGAGGATGCGCACCTTGTAGTCGACGAGGTCGAGGTCTGCCAGGCCCGGGTAGCCCTTCTCCAACGCCTCCCGCAACGCCCGGTCAAGGGCGTTGACCGGGCCGTTGCCCTCAGCCGTGGACACGTGCCGCACGCCGCGGGAGACCACTTTGACGGTCGCCTCGCTCACGACCTCCCCGTCGGGCCGCCGCTCGACGATCACGCGCCACGACTCGAGGGTGAAATAGCGCCGCTCGCCTTCGATCTCGTCGCGCAGCAGCAGTTCGAAGGATGCCTCCGCCGCCTCGTAGGCGTAACCGGCGGCTTCCCGCTCCTTGACCAGGTCCACGACCCGCCCGAGGGCCTCGCGCTGACCGGACAGGTCCAGCCCCAGTTCCCGGCCCTTGAGTTCGATCGTGGCGCGGCCCGCGAGCTCCGAGACCAGCATCCGCATGTCGTTGCCGACCACGGCCGGATCGATGTGCTGGTACATGTCCGGGTCGACCTTGACCGCGCTCGCGTGCAGCCCGGCCTTGTGCGCGAACGCGCTCGCACCGACATAAGCGCGGTGGCTGTAGGGGGCCAGGTTGGTGATCTCGTCGATGGCGTGCGAGACCCGCACCAGCTCGCGCAGTTTCCCGGTGGGCAGCACCGGACGCCCGAACTTGGTCTCCAACCCGGCGACCACGCTGAACAGGTCGGCGTTGCCGCACCGCTCGCCGTAGCCGTTGGCGGTCCCCTGGACGTGAGTGACCCCGGCCTCGACCGCGATGAGGGTGTTCGCGACCGCGCAGGCGGTGTCGTTGTGGCAGTGGATACCCAGGCGCGCACCGGTTGCGTCGCGCACGGCGGCGACAACCTCACCGATCCGGGTCGGCAGCATGCCGCCGTTGGTGTCGCAGAGGACGACGACCTCGGCACCGGCATCGGCGGCAACCCGGACCATCTCCAGGGCGTAATCAGCATCGGCCCGGTGGCCGTCGAAGAAATGCTCGGCGTCGACGAACACCCGCTTACCTTCGGTACGCAGATGCGTCACCGTGTCCCGGATCATCGCCAGGTTCTCGGCGAGCGTGGTGCGCAGGGCCCGCTCGACGTGCCGGCGGTCGGCTTTCGCGACCAGGCAGACGACGTCGGTTCCGGCGTCGCGCAAGGCTGCGACCTGGGGGTCGTCGGCGGCTGTGCGCCCGGCACGGCGGGTGGCGCCGAACGCGGTGAGGGTGGCGTGGTCCAGACGGAGCTCGGTAGCGGCGCGGCGGAAGAACTCGGCGTCCTTGGGGTTCGACCCGGGCCATCCGCCCTCGATGAAACCCACGCCAATGTCGTCGAGGTGGCGGGCTATGGCGAGCTTGTCGCCGACCGACAGTGACAGGCCCTCCTGCTGGGTCCCATCACGCAGCGTCGTGTCATAGACGTGGAAGGAGCCTGGGTCGTCTGGAAGCACAACGCGCCTCTCACTGGCGGATCTAAAGGGCCAAAGGCGATGCGATCGTGGTTCTTCTCGCATCGCCGGCGGCCGAAGTCCCCGGGTCTCTGGCGGGCCACTGCCCTGGCCACTCTGGGTGTCACGCGTCCGGCGGCATGGGTGAGCAGCCGGTACGCGCGACGAGGGCAGGTTCACCGCCGACCGCCCACTTTACGGCGTCGCCGGCCCTACGGTCAGATTTTTACCCTGCCGAGACCCTGCCGAGACCCTGCCGAGACCCTGCCGACATCAGTCGCCGGCAAAGCGGCGCAGGCGCTCAACCTGGAGGATGGTGATCGTCTGTCCTTCGGCCAGAATCCAGTTCCGCTTCTCGAAGTCCCGCAGGGCCTGGTTGACCGACTGGCGCGAGCCACCGAGCAGGGATGCGATCTCGGTCTGGGTCAGGCCCAGCTCGATCAGCGGACGTCCGGACTCCCGCATCCGCAACAGCAGCAGCTTGGCGACCCGCCGGGGCAGGTCGAGGAAGACCAGGTCTGCGTTTGCCCCGGTCAGGCGGCGGACGTGGGCGACCAGCGCTCGGATGAGCTGCTCGGCGACGGCCGGCCGCTCCCGCACCAGCTCCCACACGGCCGCACGGTCCAAGACCAGCGCCTCGCTGGGCTCCAGCGCCTCGACGCTGGCCGAGCGCGGACCGGCCTCGACGATGTTGAGCTCGCCGAGGGTGTCACCTGGGCCTGCGATGTTGAGAACGTGGTCGCGACCGTCGTCGGCGGTTGTCAGAACCTTCAGCCGCCCGAAGGCCACTACTAGCAACGTGTCAGATGGATCACCTTCAGTAAAGACAACTTGGCCGCGGCGATACCGGCGCACGACAGAGCGTGCGGCCAGGCGCGCCAGAGCCGGCTCGTCCAGTTCCTTCAGCAACGTGGTCGCTCGGAGCAGCGCGACCGCTTCTTCCTCCTGCACACCGAGACCGTAGCGCCAATGTCGGGAATTGTGGGCGACCGCCGCCCCACTTTGGCAGTGATGTGCGCCGGTGGAGCGAAAAAATTGCCGCTAGCACCAGTTGATCAAACTGTCGAACACTGGTAGCTAAACAGTAGAACGCTGGACGCTCCAGCAACGCACAACATCTCGCATGGACAGCACTCCGGCCACCTCACCGCCCGCACAGACGATCAGGTGCCGGAATCCGCCACGCAGCATTGCCGCGGCCGCTTCATCCAGGGACCAGTCGGGATCGGCAAACACGACGTCACGGGTGATGTGATCGCCGGCCCGCTCGGCATCGGGGTTCTGGCCCGCCGCCACGGACATCAGAACATCACGTTCGGTGAGAATCCCATATCCCTGACCATCGACGTCGTGCACAATGGCCGCGCCGACCTTCCGGGCGGCCATAAGCCGCGCCGCCTGACGCAGGGTATGCTCAGGCCCGATCATCAGAACCAGAGCGCTCATTCCGTCGCAAACCCGCATCACGGTCTCCCTGGAGCTTGTGCACGTGTCAAACGAGAACGTGACAGGAGACGTTAGGCGCAGCGGAGGCTGATGACCAGACCATCGGGTGTTCAGCGTGGCGAGACTCGGGCGCTGGGTGGCGGGTGGCGGGTGGCGACTGTCGGACCTCAGGCGTCGTGGACGCGTTCGTTCCAGATCTTGTAGCGGTCGAGTTCCCCGCGGGTCGCCTGGTGGAACAGCTCCAACAGTTCGCGGGTGATCGGCCCAGGTCGGCCCGTTCCGACCGACCGGTCGTCGATCTCCACGATCGGCACCATCTCGGCCGCGGTCCCGGTGAAGAAGGCCTCGTCCGCCAGATACAGGTCGGTGCGCACGATGTGCTGTTCGCGGACCTCGTAGCCCTGGTCGGCGGCGATCTGCATGATCGACGCCCGGGTGATGCCACCGAGCGGACCGTCGCTGAGCGGCGGCGTGATCACCATTCCGCCCGCGACGATGAAAACGTTCTCGCCCGATCCATCGGCGATATGTCCGTTGGGGCTGGTCAGAATGGCCTCGTCATAACCGGCCTTGAGCGCCGCGACCTTGGCGAGCGACGAGTTGAGGTACTGCCCGGACGCCTTGGCCGCCGGCGGGATGATGTTGTTGTCATTGCGACGCCAGGTCGAGACGGTGGCCCGGACGCCCTTCTCGCCGGCGTCATCACCCAGATAGGCGCCCCACGGCCAAACCGCGATCATCACCTCGATCGAGGACGGCAGCGGGTTCAGGCCCATCTCGCCATATCCGAGGTAGACCAGCGGCCGGATGTAGCAGGCGTCGATCTCGTTGATCGCGACCGTCTCCTTGATCGCCGCAATCAGTTCCGCCTGGCTGTACTGCGGCTCCATCATGTAAATCTTGGCGCTGCGATACAGCCTCGCGACATGGTCGGTCAGCCGGAACACGGCGCTGCCGTGCGCGGTGGAGTAGGCGCGGATGCCCTCGAAGACGCCCCAGCCATAGTGGAGGGTCGGGTTGAGGACGTGGATGCGGGCATCGTCCCAGTCGACGAACTGACCGCTCATCCAGATCTTTGACGTCGGTGTAATGGCCATGTGTGACTCCAGGCGTGGGCGACGGAACTTAGAGCGACCGGACAAGTGACGATCGTGCCGATCTTCGCCGTGGTCAGGCCCCGTCGGCTGCCGTCGTACCGGATCTACGGCCCTTCCGAGGATAGCGCCCGGACGCTGCTCCGGGGACTTCGGCCTCCGGGCGCGCGATCTGACGATCGTCGCGCGCCCTTTGGCCCGGACGCTGCTCCGGGGACTGCTGCCTCCAGGGGTTCTTACCCGGCGACCCGGGCCGCCAGGTCCTCGCCGACCGCACGGGTGGGCGCCGGGCCCGCGTGACCGGCGGCCCGCCGGGACCGGTCGGCCAGCGCCGCGGCGACCGCGGCCTCGACCCGGGCCGCGTCGTCAACACGGCCCAGGTGTTCCAGCAACATCGCGACGGACATCACGGTGGCCGTCGGGTCCGCGATCCCCTGCCCGGCGATGTCGGGAGCGCTGCCGTGCACCGGTTCGAACATGCTCGGGTGCGCCCCGGACGGGTCGAGGTTGCCGCTGGCAGCGAGCCCGATACCCCCGGTGATCGCAGCGCCGATGTCGGTGAGGATGTCGCCGAACATGTTGTCGGTCACCACGACGTCGAAACGTCCCGGATCGGTGACGAAGAACATCGACGCGGCGTCCACATGCTGGTAGTCGACCGCCACGTCGGCGAACTCGCCGGCGACATCGGCGACCGTACGCAGCCACAGGTCGCCGGCCCTGGTCAGGACGTTGGTCTTGTGGACAAGCGTCAGCCGCCGGCGGGGGCGGGCCTGGGCCCGGCGAAACGCGTCGCGAACAACGCGTTCGACACCGTAACGGGTGTTGATGCTCTCCTCGGTGGCCACCTCGAAGGGTGTGCCACGACGCAGCGTGCCGCCGGCACCCACATACGGGCCCTCGGTTCCCTCCCGCACCACCACCATGTCGATGTCCGGCTCGCCGGCCAGCGGCGTGGTGACACCCGGGTAGAGCCGCACCGGGCGCAGGTTCACATAGTGGTCGAGCTCAAAACGCAACCGCAGGAGCAACCCGCGTTCCAGCACACCGCTGGGCACAGTGGGGTCACCGACGGCCCCGAGCAGGATGGCGTCGTGCTCACGCAGTTCGTCGAGCACCGAATCGGGCAGGGTCTCGCCGGTGGCGTGCCAGCGGCGCGCGCCCAGGTCATAGTCGGTCGTCTCCACCTTGGGCTCGACGACGCGCAGAACGCGCAGCCCCTCCGCGACAACCTCTGGTCCGATGCCGTCCCCGCCGATAACCGCAAGCCTCATGGGCGCGACTGTAAACCGGCACCGTGAACCGGCATCGTCACCCCCCGCCGCCACTGGTCGGGGCCCGCCCGGACCCCACCGTTCCCACCGCTGCTCACCGACCCGGCGGTGACCCCCGGCTGCCGAGCAGTGTGCCCCTGAGCAGGGAAGACACTTCGCGACACGCAGGATGACACGTCGGACATAATCATGATCATCACATACAGTCCACCGATCACATGTCACAACCGGTCAGAGGACGGTACGTTGCGTGAGTAACGATGATAGGAACCTCACACCGACGAACCGATACAGCATGCGACGACACAAAGGGGTGAACGGCGCATGATCCTCGAAGAAATCCCATCCACGAGCCTCCCCGATACCGACAGGGCGACCGACAGGACGACCGACAGCACAGGCGGCTGGTCCGACGCGCTGCGCCGGGCCCTGGCCGATCCCGGCCAGCCGCGGGTCGTCTTCCAGCCGATCGTCGACCTCCGTCGCGGTGTCATCGCCGGTTACGAGGCGCTCGCGCGGTTCGGAGCGAGCGCGGCGCCATCGCCCGACCTGTGGTTCGCCGCCGCCGATCGGGCCGGGGTCGCCGCACGGTTCGAGGCCAGGGTTCTCCGGGAGGCGCTCGCGGCGCGCGACCGGCTTCCACCCAACTGCTTTCTCACCGTCAATGTCATGCCGCATCTGCTGACCACCCCGGACGTTGCCGAGGTCTGGCTCGACGCCGACCTGAGCGGGCTGGTCATGGAGCTCAACGAGGCGGTCAGCACCGAGCAGGCACCCGAGATCATCGCCACCACCCAGGCGTTGCGCGCCCGCGGCGGTTTCATCGCCATGGACGACGTCGGGTCCGGCTACGCGGGCCTGCGTCAGCTCGCGCGGATCCGCCCCGAGCTGGTCAAACTCGATCGGGATCTCGTCGCCCGCGCCAACGTCGACCAGGTCAGGCGGACGTTGACCGAGCTCGTCAACGTCTTCGCCAGCCGGCTCGACGCCTGGGTGATCGCCGAGGGAGTCGAAGGTGACGAGGAGCTGGCGATGCTCGTGGGGCTCGGCATCCCGTTCGGGCAGGGATGGCATCTCGGCCGGCCGGCGGCGACCTGGCAGCGCCTCGACCCGGCGATATCCCGGCGCATCCGGCTGCTCGCCCAGCGCACTGCGCGCGGCGACGGCGTGGGCAGCCTGCTCGAGCGGGTACCGATGCCCCGCGTCCCCCACGGGCCTGACCAGCGCCGCACTGTCGCCGCGGCGGCGACCCGCGGTGTTCCAACGGCGGCCACCCGCCGGCTCGACGTGGCGTCCCGGCCCCGAATCGGCGCCGCCGGGGCGGGTGCTGGTGGCGGCAGCTGCAACGACTGGCGCACCGGCACCGCGCTCACCCCGGGTGTCGCGGCCAGCATGTACGCCCGGCCCGACGAACATGTCGCCGAGGTGGCCCGCCGCGCGATGAACCGCACGCCGGACCACCGCTTCGACCCGGTTGTCGTCGTCACCGAGATGGGGCGCCCAGTCGGCCTGGTCCGGGTCGAGCGCCTGCTCCTGCGCCTCGCCGAGCTGGCCGGGCCGTATCCGAACCCGCGGACGGCGGCGGGTCTGATTCCGCGGCAACCCACGCAGGCGCCCACGCAGGCGCCCACGCAGACATCGCAGCCCGAATCCGCAGACGTGCCGTTCAGGGTCCGGTGACGATACGCCGGACCCGCGCGGCCCGGTTGACCGCGCTCACCACCGCCCGCAGCGAGGCTGTGACGATGTTGGGGTCGATCCCGACGCCCCAGTACACCCTCTCCCCCGCAGCCGCATCCCCGACAGCCACCTCCAGATAGGCGGCGGCGCGGGCGTCGGCACCCGAGCCCAGGGCGTGCTCGTGGTAATCCAGCACCCGAACCCGGATGTCCCGTTCGGCGAGAGCGGTCACGAACGCGTCGATCGGACCGTTGCCGGCACCGCTGATGACCTCTTCACCGCCGTGGATGCGCACCGAGACGTTCACCTCGTCGCGTTCACCGTGCGCCGCGGTGGTCCGGGAACCCAGCAGCTCCAACGGGGCGTCCGGGGCGTCACCGGCGTCACCGGCGTCACCGGCGAGGAAGTACTCGCGTGAGAAGATCTCCCACAGCTGACTGCCGGTGACCTCGCCACCGGCGCCGTCGGTGTGGCGCTGGACGACCTGGGAGAACTCGATCTGCAGCCGGCGCGGCAGGTCCAGCGAATGCTCGGCCTTCAGCAGATAGGCGACGCCACCCTTACCCGACTGGCTGTTCACCCGGATGACAGCCTCGTATGACCGACCCACGTCCATCGGGTCGATGGGCAGGTAGGGCACCTCCCAGCGCCGCTGCCCGGTCCGGTCCATCGCCTCGAAGCCCTTCTTGATGGCGTCCTGATGCGAACCGGAGAATGCGGTGTAGACGAGGTCACCGCCGTAGGGGTGCCGGGGATGCACCGGAATCTGGTTGCAGTACTCGACGCTGCGGCGGATCTCGTCGATGTCACGGAAGTCGATTTCGGGGTCGATTCCCTGGGAGAACAGGTTCAACCCGAGCGTCACCAGGCAGACGTTGCCGGTGCGTTCGCCGTTCCCGAACAGACACCCCTCGATCCGGTCGGCGCCGGCCATGACCCCGAGCTCCGCGGCGGCCACGGCACAGCCACGATCGTTGTGCGGATGCAGGGACAGCACGACCTGGTCCCGGCGGGTCAGGTTGCGCGCCATCCACTCGATCTGGTCGGCGTAGACGTTGGGCGTGGACATCTCGACCGTCGCGGGCAGGTTCAGCACCACCGGCCGGTCCGGCGTCGGCTGCCAGACGTCCATGACCGCCTCGCACACCTCAAGGGCGTACTCCAGCTCTGTTCCGGTGAACGACTCCGGGCTGTACTGCCAGCGGACGTCGCTTGCGCCCAGGAGTTTGTCCGCGTAACGGGCACACCACTGCGCGCCCTGAACGGCGATGTCGGTGACGCCCTCGCGATCGAGCCCGAACACGACGCGCCGTTGCAGCGTCGAGGTCGAGTTGTACAGATGCACCAGGACCCGGGGTGCCCCGATCAGCGACGTGATCGTCCGCTCGATCAGTTCCTCACGGGCCTGGGTCAGTACCTGGATGGTGACGTCAGGGGGGATGTGACCGCCCTCGACCAGCTGACGGATGAAGTCGAAGTCCGTCTGGCTCGCGGCGGGGAAGCCGACCTCGATCTCCTTGTAGCCCATCTGGACCAGCAGCGTGAACATCTGCATCTTGCGCGCGGGCGTCATCGGGTCGATCAGTGCCTGGTTGCCGTCTCGCAGGTCCACGCTGCACCACCGGGGTGCGTGGGTGATCGTGCGGGTGGGCCAGGCGCGGTCGGCCAGATCCACCGGTGGGAACGGCCGGTACTTGTCGATGGGCATGCCCGAAGACTGCTGAGAGGTAGTCACTGCGCTACTGCTCCTGCTTCCGGAAGAAAAGCCTGCGGTGGCCGGCGCACACCGAACTCCGCGGCGAGGAAGCCGACCTGTCTCAGGCCCCGCCGCGGCAGCTAAGAAGCAGACGCGCATACATGGCGCGCTGAGCTTACTCCCCCATCAGGCAGACGTGCCCATGGCTCGTACTGGACCCACCCGCGGCCGCAGATCGTCCGGCCGGATCGTACAGACAAGGCCGTGCGCGCCGGCCAGCCATTCCGCCTCCTCCGGATAGATCGATGCAATCTTCATGTCCGTGGCCATCCCGGTGCTGCCGAGAAGGTTGCGCGCGGCGTCCGGGCAGTTGGTCAGGGTCGCGGTCGCCAGGCCATCCGAACCCGGCCAGGTGGGCCACACGGGGAATGGGCCGGTGAGATTGATGACCCGGGTGACCTGGTCGACATGCGACTGGTCGCATGACACCCGTATCGGTACGACGGCGTAAGCCGGATCGGGGGTCCAGAGCAGACAGTCGCCCTCGCGCAAAGCGGCCAGCAGGGCCGCGTCGACCCCGAACCGCTGGCCACCACCGGGCACCGGGCCGGCCGGGCTCGCGTCGGGGCCGTCGACCGTGGCGCGGTCCTGTGCCCGGGCCGGAATACCGGCGGACGGCGCCGGCGCCGGCGCCGAGACCGCCGCCGTGCGTGGGCCACCGTGGCGGAGCAGGAACAGCCCGAGCCCGGCCACCCCGGCCAACAGTGTCACAAGTGCCACAAACCTGGTGGCCCGGCGGCCACGCGGCGAATACGGCGCCCACATCCAGCGGTAGAAGGCACCGGGGACGCCACGATGGGCGGGCTGCACCCGGCAATGGCTCGGCCGGACCTCACCATGTGTAACCGCACGCTCGTCGGCAGACGGCTCGATGAAGCGCGCCCCGCGCACAAAGCTGTCGTCGAGGCGCAACCCCTCGAACGGATCCTGATAACCGTCCCGAGCCATAGCATTCACGGTAAACCCGTGACGCCGGTTTCCACACCACGGCCGCTGAACCCGGGAACAGGTCACCACCCCGGCTTGCGACATGCGATCGGACGAACGACTGGCGTCACGACCGAGGTTGTACGTCCGACGGTACGGCCGGGCACCTTACCTTCGGCCCGGGGTCGAACAATAACCGGCCGTCT
>NZ_CAUVXI010000170.1:0-1992 GCF_963555845.1 Protofrankia sp. Cas8
CAACAGGGGCGCGGCCTCGCGGGGCCGGGGCACGCACCTCGCATCATCGCTCCCCATCCATCGCTCCCCATCCATCGCTGCGCGATGCACGGGTAGCTCGGCTTGTCGGTCGACACCCAACACTTCCGGTGCGTCCCTCCTCGCACCTCGCGATCTACCCGCCCCAGCCCTCTCCTTGACCCACGCCACTATTGCCGGGCGCTCTTTACGTAATGCTTGCTCGGTGGAAAATATGATCATTTCTCTCCCGTGGGGGGGGCGTTCGTGGGCCGGTGTGGGTGGGATGCGATGGTTGTGGAAATATGGACCGGGAGCTGATCGGACAGATCTGAGCCGACACGGTCCACGCACTGCCGGTGTTGCCGGTGTTGCCGGTGTTGCCGGTGCTCCGGGGAAGCCGGTGGCTCGGGGAGGTGGGGGAAGGCGGGACGTGGGACCGGGGGCTTGATTACCGGCGACCTTCTTTCTACGCTTCGCGATAATTGTCGGGATCGGATCGGTCCGAGCGGGTGACCAGGGAGATCGGGTTTTCTGTGACAACACGCGGCGGCTGGATGGATGCCACTTCGCTCATTGAGACCGAAGTGCGTGAACTGGTCCGGCGTCGATCCCTCGACCCGGTTCACGAACCCACCCGGATCCGCCAGCTCGTCGAGGACGTCCTGGGCGAATACGAGGAACGGACGCTCACCAGCGACCTCCCCGCGATTGTCGACCGGGCCACCACCGCGCGGCTTGTCCACGACGCGGTTGCCGGCTTCGGACCGCTGCAACGCCATCTGGACGACCCGAGCGTGGAAGAAATCTGGATCAACGAGCCTGGGCGCGTCTTCGTCGCGCGGAACGGGCGCAGCGAGCTGACCACGACGATCCTGAGTGCCGATCAGGTACAGGACCTGGTCGAACGGATGCTGAAGAGTTCCGGGCGCCGGGTGGATCTGTCCACTCCGTTCGTGGACGCCATGTTGCCGGACGGGTCGCGCCTGCACGTGGTCATCCCCGACGTCACCCGCGTCCACTGGTCGGTCAACATCCGCAAGTTCGTCGTGTCCGCCGCCAGCATGGACGAACTGGTCGATCTGTCGACGATCACATCGTCGGCGGCAGCCTTCCTGGAGGCCGCCGTCGCCTCCGGACTGAACATCATCGTGGCCGGCGGAACACAGGCGGGGAAGACGACCATGCTCAACTGCCTCGGTTCGGCGGTCCCCGGTCGGGAACGGGTCATCACCTGTGAGGAGGTCTTCGAGCTCAGGCTGCGGGCCCCGGACTGGGTCGCCATGCAGACCCGCCAGGCCAACCTGGAGGGCACCGGCGAGATCCGGCTCCGGCGTCTGATCAAGGAAGCCCTCCGGATGCGTCCCGACCGGATCATTGTCGGCGAGGTCCGGCAGGAAGAGGCCCTCGACCTCCTGATCGCTCTCAACTCGGGCCTGCCCGGGATGTGCAGCCTGCATGCGAACTCGGCCCGCGAGGCGGTCACCAAACTGTGCACCCTGCCGCTGCTCGCCGGGGAGAACGTCAGCCACTCCTTTGTGGTGCCGACGGTTGCCGCCAGCGTCGACCTTGTCGTGCATCTCACCAAGGACGCGCACGGGCGGCGTCGGGTGACCGAGATCGTGTCATTGTCGGGACGCACGGAGGGGGACGTGATCGAAACCGCGCAGATCTACCGGTCACGCGGCGACACCCTGGTTCGCGCTGACGGGTACCCGCCACATGCCGACCGGTTCGCCCGAGCCGGCTACGATCTGCCAGCCCTTCTCGCCTCGACCGATCGTGACCGGCGGGACCGGATGGCTGAGACGGAGCGCGCCCAGCTCTCCGACCGATCGTGGGCCGAGATCGCGGTGGAGCGCTGATGGGCATCTTCATCGGCCTGCTCTTCGGCCTCGGTCTCCTGCTCATCATCTTCAGCGGGCGTCCCCGCGCCCCGCGCGATCCCGCGTCCGCGAAGTGGCGCGGACGGACCCGGGAGCTGCTCGCTCAGGC
>NZ_CAUVXI010000170.1:2153-11503 GCF_963555845.1 Protofrankia sp. Cas8
GAGTCAGTCCCGACCAGCTCCTCGCGATCAGTATCGGGGTCGGGCTGCTGGTCGGCCTGATCGTGCTGGCCTTCACCGCCACCTGGTCGCTCGCCGGAGCGTTCTTCATTTTCGCAGCCCTACTGCCGCGTGCGATGGTGATGCGTCGCCGCCGGGCGCGCATGCACGACCTTCGGGAGCTGTGGCCGGATGTCGTGGACAATCTGGCCAGCGCGGTGCGGGCGGGAATGCCCCTGTCCGAGGGGCTCGCATCGGTGGGACTACGGGGCCCGCTGCCGCTTCGGCCGGCCTTCACCCGTTTCGGCGAGGACTACCGGGCGACCGGCTCCTTCGCGGCGAGCCTGGACCGGCTTTCTGACGATCTCGCCGATCCGATCGCCGACCGGATAATCGAGTCGTTGCGCACCGCCCGGGAGGTCGGCGGGACCGACCTCGGCCGGCTGCTGCGGACACTCTCGGCGTTCCTGCGGGAGGACGCCCGGACCCGCGCGGAGCTCGAAACCCGACAGAGTTGGACGATCAATGCTGCGCGGCTCGCGCTCGCAGCGCCGTGGGTTGTCCTCCTGCTGCTGGCGACCCGGGGGGAGACGGTCCGCGCCTATGACAGCCCCACCGGCGTTGTCGTACTCGCGGTCGGCGGTGGGGTGTCGGTGGTGGCGTACCTGCTCATGAAACAGATCGGCAGACTCCCTGAGGAAGGTCGGGTGCTGCGTCCATGAGTCTGGTCGCGACCGGTGCGCTGATCGGTCTGCTGGCCGGCGTCGGCCTGGCCCTGATCGTCCTGCGGTCGCCAGTGGTCCGGCGGATCCGGCTCGCCGATCGGATCGACCCGTACCTGCGGGACACCCCGGCGCAGTCCCGGCTGCTGGCCGACCGGGCCCGGCCGGCGGCTTCGCGTAGTGGCCTGGAGGAGCTGGTCCGACCGTTCGTCGCCGACGCGGCTCGGCGCCTCGACCGCTTTCTGGGTGGGCGTGCCGCCCTGCAGCGCCGCCTGACCCAGGCCGGCGGGCAGACCTCCATCGAGGATTTCCGGGTTCAGCAGGTGGTCTGGTCGGTGGCCGGGGCGCTGTTCGGCGCCGCACTGCTGGCTCTGCGTGCGCTGCTGGGCTTCGGGCCCCCGCCGATCGTCGGCGTTGCCCTGGTCGTCGCCGGTGTCGCCGGCGGGGTCGTCGCCCGGGACTGGTGGCTGACCCGGGCGATACGAGAGCGCGAGGAACGCATACTCATCGAGTTCCCGACGGTGGCGGAGTTGCTCGCGTTGGCGGTCACCGCCGGTGAGAGCCCGGTGGGAGCGTTGGAACGGGTAAGTCGGTTGTCCCACGGGGAGTTGGGCCGCGAACTGCGGTTGGCTCTCGCGGACACGCGTGCTGGCGCCACCCTCGTTCAGGCGCTGGAGGGTCTGGCCGCCCGTACGACGGTCGCCTCGCTGCGTCGGTTCGTCGAGGGCATGGTGGTGGCGATCGAGCGCGGTACGCCGCTGGCCGAGGTGCTGCGGGCGCAGGCGATCGACGTCCGTGAGGCGGGCAAGCGGCAACTGCTGGAGGCCGGTGGTCGCAAGGAGATCGCGATGATGGTGCCGGTCGTCTTCTTCGTCCTGCCGACCACTGTGATCTTTGCTTTCTATCCAGCGGTCGTGAGTCTGACGTTCAACGCACAATGATCACACTGCGATGTAAGGGAGTTGGCGACTGTGCGGGTGTTCGTAGCACTGATGGGCCACTGGGTTCCGGCGTTGACGGAGGCCTTCCACGGTCGGCCGGAAAGCCGGAACAGTCAGACTAGCCGGGATGGCGGGAGCGGGAACAGCCCGGATGGCGGAGACCGCGGGGATGCCCGGAGCCGCGGGGATCGCGGCGACGTGCCCGGCTGGGTGATGGTCACGGTGATGACGGCGGCACTGGTAGTGGCCCTGATGGCGGTTGCCGTGCCCCAGCTTCGGGATGTCTTCACCAAAGCGATCGACTCCGTGACCGGCGGCTGACCGTCCGGTGCTGGCGCGCCCGGCTGGCGACCGGGGTTCGGCTATCGTCGAGTTCGTCCTGGTCGGAATGCTGTTGTTACTGTTGTTTCTCGGCGTTGTCCAGGTCGGACTTGTTCTGCACATCCGTAACACCCTTGCCGCGGACGCGGCTGAGGGCGCGCGGCACGCGGCAAACCTGAACATGACCGACGACGCGGGTGGTCCGTACGCCGAGCGGCTGATCGCCTCGTCCGTTCCCGGGCGGGCCGATACGCGTTGCACGAGTGCCGCGGTGACCGACCCGTCCGGGGTGCCATTGGTTGAGGTGCGGTGCGAAGTCACGGTGCCGTTGACCTTCGTGCCGTTCGGAGCGAGCACGACGATCAGAGTTGTCGGGCATGCGGTCAAGGAGACGCCGTGAGCTCGCCGGACCGGTCACCACCTGTGCGGCTGGCACCACCCGTGCGGCCGTCACCACCCGTGCGGTTAGGACCGGGCCGCGGCGGGCCGCGGTTGCGGCTGCGTCGCCGTGATGACAGCGGGACCGCGCTGATCGAGTTCGTCGGGCTGTCGGTCCTGTTGCTGATCCCGTTTGTCTACTTTTTCCTCAGCGTGTTCGCGGTCCAGCGGTCGGCGTTCGCGGTCACCCAGGCTGCGCGGGCCGCCGGCCGGGCGTACGCGACTGCGGACAGCGAGGATCAGGCCGTCGAGCGTGCGCGGGTGGCGGCTCGACTGGCCTTCGCCGACCAGGGCCTTGACGGCGCGCCCGAGGTGCGTTTCGCCCCGGAGGGCGTGGACTGCGGCGCGGGAGATCCAGGCGACGGGGCCGCATCGCTGACTCCGGGCGCCCGGTTCGTCGTGTGCGTCCGTTCGGTCGCCGCGTTGCCCGGTGCGGCCCAGCTGTTCACCGGGCTGGCGGATATCACGGTCAACGGAAAATTTATCGTGGTCGTGGACGCCTACCGGCGCAACCGGACCGGAACCACTGCACCGTAAGGGATTCCGCCGATGTTCGCGCCCCTGTTGCCGGACGCTCTGTGGGAACGATGTGACTCTGGTGTTGTGGGAGGAGCATCAGATTCACATCGTTAGGGGCGCTTGGCAGTAGGGGTGTGGATCAAGGAATGAGGCTGGGGCACGTACATGGCAGGACGGCGGCGGGAGTCACTCTGATTGTGGGTATCGACCGACGACAACACAGAGATGTGCATGCCCCGGCCCCGCGATGCCGCGTCCCTATTGCCGTGCGCTCTCCTGCCCCGGATCAACGACGGGTCGCTGTTGTTGCGCCGGCATATGATCGCCACGATGAACTCGGTCAGCGAGGGCGGCAGGGGCTTGTCACCACCATTGTCACTAGGCAGATCGACGAGGATGATCGACGTCGCAACCGTTCGGGGAGTGTCCGTGTCATGACCGCCATCGCCCCCGCCCGGCCGCTCCCGTTCGTCAGGCGGGTCATGGTCAGGGACTATCGGTCCGTTGCCGACTGCGATGTCTCGCTCGGCCCGCTTACCGTGCTGGTCGGGTTCAATGCCTCCGGGAAGTCCAATTTCCTGGACGCGCTCCGGTTCGTCACGGACGCCCTGGAGGTGTCGCCTGCGCATGCGGTCTCGGAGCGCGGTGGTCTTGATGCCCTGCTGCGCCGGAGGCCGGATGGGGGTGCCGATTCCTTCGGGATTCGGCTTGATGTGGCGCTCGCGGCGGAGCGCGACGGCGGTGCGGCGGTCGCGGCGACCTACGGGGTCGAGATCGGTCGGGATCCGGACGGCGACCTGCCGCTGCTGGTGATCCGCGAGGAGTGCCGCATCGAACTGCCTGGCGGTCCGGTCGTGCTCAGCGCGACCGCGGGGCGGCGTCGTACCTCCCGGCTGTACCTACCAGTGGAGGCCATCCAGGACGATCGGTATGCGGCGGTCGACACCGCGTTGCGGGCCATGCGGTTCTACGAGTTGGACTCGGCGGTGCTGCGGGCGCTGGACGAGGAGACGACCCGGCGCTCGGAACTCGGCTCCGCGGGTGAGCATCTCGGGCATGTCCTCGGCGCGCTCCAGCGTGACGATCGCGTGGGCAAGGAACGCCTCGATGCCTACCTGTCGGCGCTGGTACCGAACGCGGTCGGGGTGGACGAGCGGTTGGAGGGCCGGTACTCGACGGTTGAGGCCCGTTTCCGAGTCGGTGTCGCGGACGGCATTGAGGTGTTCGCGCGGGAGGCCCTCTCGGAGGGGACGTTGCGGGCAGCCGGGGTGCTCGCGGCGCTGTTTCAGCCACCGGCCTTCGACGGTCGCATCTCGCTGATCGGCATTGAGGAACCGGAGACGGCGCTGCATCCGGCGACGGTGGGCGCGTTGTACGAGGCCCTGGACGACGCCGCGTTGCGGACCCAGGTGATCGTGACCAGTCAGAGTTCGGATCTTCTGGACAGCGAGTACGTCCGGCTCGGGCATATCCGGGCGGTGGCGAATCTCGACGGCGTGACGCATGTGGGTGAGGTTGATGCCGCCAGTCACGCCATCGTGGCAAAGAAGATCATGACGGTCGGTGAGTTGCACCGGAGCGGGCGGATGATGCCGGTGCAGGCCGATCGCCCGGCCGGCCGGCGGGCGGACGTGAGGCGGGAGCGGGGATGACGCCGACCACGATCGCCATGGTGGTCGAGGGCCAGGGCGAGGTCGCCGCCCTGCCGGTGCTGGTACGCCGGATGGCCGCCGAGCTGGCCCCAGGATCATGGGTGGATCTGCCACGCCCGTATCGGGTCAACCGAGGCACCCTGGTTGGTGCCGGTGGGCTGGAAACGGTCGTCGCGGCGGTCGCCGAGCAGGTCGGCCCGGCCGGTGGTGTCCTGATCATGATCGACGCCGATGACGACTGTCCCTACCAGGGTGCCGGTGAGCGTGCTGCTCGATTGTCTGGCGGATGGCCATGTCGGTCAGCGAGATCGTGGCCGAGTATCCGTCTGTCGACGAGTCGGGTGTGCGAGCGGCTGCGGCCTACGGGGCTTGGTTGGCTCGGGAGGAGCTGGTTCCGCTGAGCATCGCTCCGTGAAGGTCACGCTCGACGAGCGGCTCCCTGTCTCGTTGGTTGGAAGGCTTGCAGCGCTCGGGGTCGAGGCTGACACGGTGTTCGACGAGAAGCTCACTGATTGTGCCGATCCGGAGGTCCTTGCCGCCGCGGGTCGTGAGGCTCGCATCGTTTTCACGTTGGACCGCGGGTTCGGCAACATTCAGTCGTACCCGCCTGGATCCCATGGCAGGATCGTCGTGTTCCGGCTCGACGAGCAGTCGGCGCGTTCGGCTGTGGCCGTGGTGGAGAACCTGGTGACGCATCACGATCTGGCCGATCTCGTCGGGACGGTGACAGTGGTTCACCGAGGGTTGCTCCGCATCCGCCGTGCGGATGCCTGACAGCGTGGTTGCTACAAGACGATCAAAAGCCCTGCGCCCTTGGTGGGCTGCGGGGCTCTGGCCTGCCTCAACCAGCGTGCGCTCGGAGGGTCTCGAACCCCCAATCTTCTGATCCATACAGGGCGTTGCATGAATTGATTGGCGGGTGGGGGCCTGTATGGTGCCGATGCCGAGACGCAGCAGCTGCGACGAAGGCGGACCGGCGGCGGCGTGGTTATTCAACGTGGTCGGTGACCTTGACGGCAGTCAGACTTACAGCGCGGCTGTAGGTGAAGAGTTCGTCGAGGCTGCGGAACCCGTCAACCTGTACGAGACAAGATTTTGTAGAAACTACTGAGCTGGTAGTTGTGTGCCACCATCCGGCAAATGGCGATATGTCGCCAGCGTTTCTATGACACCCCGTACTACCTGGCAAGGCGCAAGGGCGTGAAATATGTCCGAACGTGTATTCCATTCTGGGTAACTGTCCTGCCACGCTTTGACTTAGGCGCCCGGGGTCGGGTATGAGGAACGCACTCCCCGGCTCCGGGCGCCCGCCAGGTTGGTGATGATTCATAGCGTCTGGAGGGGTCATGTGCAGGGAATGCAGATGTACAGGAAGCCGGGTGGTGAGACCGCGCCCGCCACGGCAACGGGCGGGCGGGTTGGACGCGAAGGGACCAAGGGCTTTCCCGCCGGTTGTCAGCTGGCCGGTGCAGGTGGCGGCAGAGCTCGAGGCTGTGTTCGGTGGCGAGCTGGAGGTACGGGAGGCGCCAGCGGATGAGGCGGGGACGGGACTGACTTCCCCGCTGCGGTACCGGTTGGAGCTGGCGATCGGGGCGGCGGAGGTTCAGGGACGGACAGCGTGCGCGACGTTGGCGGCGGTGGCTGGCCAGTTGTCAGGGGTAGCGCCGGGGGAAGTCGCGGGGATCGTGGAGTGGGTTGATGCGGTGACTGAGGAGTTGGGACGCCTGACGGCGACGATGGCGCGACTCGTGAGGCGGCGGCCGTGATGGGGGCAACGGTTCCGGATGCCGGTACAGCGACGACAGTAACGGACGGCCTTACCGAGTCCGTTGAGGCTTGCGGGCCGGAATGGTTAGAGAACGAGAAAGATATCATCGGGTGTGAGCTGCGGATACACCCGTTGGCACGGGTCCGGGCAGCCCGAGGCTGGTCGTACCAGCAGCTGGCGCGGGTTATTGCCCGGCAGGCCCGGCAGATGGGGGTGCCGAATATGGCGGCGGAACGGCAGAAGACGTGGCGCTGGGAGCACAAGGGGGTGGTGCCGGACCAGTTATCGCAGCGGGCGTTGGCCGCGGTTCTGGAGGTGCCGACGGAGGTGGTGGTGGCGCATCCGTGGCCGACGTGGTTGCCGGTGGACGATGATCCGGCGGTGTTGCGGACAATGGAGGTGTCGTTATTGCGGAAGCGGCTCCAGCTGGCGGTCCGGGCGCTGGCGGAGGTTGAGGCCACCGGGGTGGAGGCGGTGGCCCGGATTGTGGGGCCGGTGCTGGTGGCGCTTACGGGCGGGGAGGGCACGGTGGGGCTGGAAGGCGAAACGGAATGATGGCGTGAACGGTCCCCGTTTCGGGCTTACGGCCGCACCCCGATGTAGTCGGCGAGTTCGGCAAGGCCGACGTTTTTGGCGCGGCGGATGCTGGTGGCGTCGAGGAGGTCGCGGACGACGTGGCGGGCGAGGCGCTGGTTTTTGAGCCACTCGGGAGCGGCGTCGCGGACGGTTTGCAGGGTCTTGACGGAGGTTTCGTAGTTGCGGGTGGCCACGGAGGCTTCGGCGACGGTAAGGAGGTGGCGCATTCGGGTGACGAGCTGGATGTGGTCGCTGGCGGGGACGTTACGGGCCAAGTGGACGGCGTGGTCGGCGTCGCCGGTGGTCATGGCGTTTTCGACTTCGATGGCGGCGACGGTGGTGGGGCCGAAGGAGGACCAGTGCTGGTCGTAGTCAAAGCGGTCGTGGGCGAGCCGGGCGGCGGCGGACCGGGCGAGGGTGAGGAGATCCCGGGAGGCTGCGGCCCGGTTATTGCGGGCAGCGGCGGCTGAGGCTTCTACGAGGAGGCGGCCCCAGATGGCGATGTGGGCGGGGCTGGATCGGCTGATGGAGGGCTCGATGGCTTCCGCAGCGCGGACGGTGACGTCTTCGGCGTCGTCGAAGCGGCCTTGGCGGATGAAGATCCAGCCGAGGTGGTAGATACCGGAGGCATGGAGGATGGGGTCACCGGCTTGTTGGGCGGCGGTGATGGCCCGAACGATGGCGTCGTAGGCGAGGTCTTCATGGCGGAACTGGGCGAGGACGGTGCCGGTGGTGAGGTAGGCCCGGGCCAACAGGTGTTGAGCGCCCAGGCCGTCTTGGCCTTGGTAGTGGTCGGCGGCGGCCTGGGCGGAGCTGATGAGGGGCGGGAGCTCGGCGAGGGTGTCGGTATAGCGGCAGTGCAGGCCGGTGCGGCCTACGGCGGTGATGGACGCCTTGAGATCGTCGAGGGTGGGTAGGTCGTCGACGGAGGACGGGGCGCCGGGAGCGGGAGCGAGGATGCGACGAAGGGCCACAAGGCTCGCGGTATCCCCGTTGGTGTCTGGGTCCAGCTCGGCACCTGGGCCGAAGAGCTCAGAGGTTGTGACGCCGAGGGCGCGGGCCAGAGCGTGAAGGGTGCTGACACGGGCGCTGGTGCGCTGGCCTTGCTCGAGTTTGAAGATGGTCGCGACGGAGACACCGGCGGCTTGGGCTAACTCCTCTTGGGTGAGGCTGCGCCGACGGCGGACTTGGGCGAGGCGGTCGCCGAGGGATTGCTCGGCCATCGAGCCCTCCAGGGTGTGCGGTTGGTGACACTGTAGATCGGGTGGGCGTACGTTCTGCGATAGCTGTGCTCCAAGTGTTCAGGGTTTCGGGGGCTTGAGGGTTCTGGTGGACGTCCGGCCAGTGGGACGTGGGTGCCGCTTTGGTCTCCTGCGCTTGGCGATGTCCGTCGGCCGGGTTCCGCGGGTCGGTTCCATGCGCTGTCGGGACGGTGGCCCCGGGTCTCGTGCTGCGGGCGGCAGAGTCTGCGATCATTGTCGGGTACGGGTTGGTCCGAGACCCGGCGGTGGGAACGGGGGATGCATGATGATCGTTTACCACAACCGCCGACACGCCGACGAACGCGGGAGGTTGTGGTGGGCGATCGACATATGCTGTGACCTGCTGCGATGCGACACCTATAGATCATATATTCATGATCCTAAGGATCTTCGGATGGAGGTTGTGGTATGATCTTGCATCGTCGCAGGTCAGCGGGTGTACAATTCGGACAGCGGTGCCCGCGATCTACAAATCCGAGTCGGATTGAAACGTTAGGGGGGGGGCGGGTTTTGGTCGCGCGTTGTGCCCGCGATCTACAAATCCGAGTCGGATTGAAACTGCGCCAGTCGCGAACGATGGTTGCGACGTCGTGCCCGCGATCTACAAATCCGAGTCGGATTGAAACGTTCCCACGGTGTGGGACAGCTGGTGTTGTCCCCAGGTGCCCGCGATCTACAAATCCGAGTCGGATTGAAACTCGGAGAGCCGGGTGGCGTCCGACACGGCGAGGGGTGCCCGCGATCTACAAATCCGAGTCGGATTGAAACCATGACGATGTCGACCATCTGGTCGATTGGAAGTGCCCGCGATCTACAAATCCGAGTCGGATTGAAACGGTAAGCCTGCTGCGGCTTTGAAACAGATTGTGTTGTGCCCGCGATCTACAAATCCGAGTCGGATTGAAACCCGGGGTTCAGCGTGAGCTTTACCGCGTAGGAGGTGCCCGCGATCTACAAATCCGAGTCGGATTGAAACCTGTAGCAGACGGCGCCGCGCTGGTTTGAGTAGGTGCCCGCGATCTACAAATCCGAGTCGGATTGAAACAACGGGTGAACCCCCGAACACGGCACCTTTGAACTTGTGCCCGCGATCTACAAATCCGAGTTGGATTGAAACAGCCGGACCTGGAGGGCCGTGACGTGGTCGTTGGTGC
>NZ_CAUVXI010000170.1:11825-12686 GCF_963555845.1 Protofrankia sp. Cas8
CATCGAGTACGCGACGGTCGCGCTGCTCAGGGGTGCCCGCGATCTACAAATCCGAGTCGGATTGAAACTTTTGAACCTCGGGCCGCTGGGCGCGCGTGCGGTGCCCGCGATCTACAAATCCGAGTCGGATTGAAATCCGCGAGGCGTGCGCCACGAGCGTGCCCGGGTCGGGGTCCAGGTCTTGGATATTGCGGACGGGTATCCCACCCGCGCTGTCCGCCGGGACTGCTGGCGGGAGGGACTCGGCAGCGAAGCGTGCGACGCCGCGGTGACCTGGGGGTTCGCCGCTCTCAACCTGGACGAGATCGTCACGTTCACCAACCGGGGTAACGCCGGGATGAACGGGATCGCCCGCACGCTCGGCATGACGTTTCAGGGCGAGGCGTCCGCCATCGGCCCGTGGAAGGACAACAACGTGTACGCCACCAGCCGGTCCGAGTCGGAGACGCATACCGGCGGTTGACCTCCGACCTGTCACGGACGCGGTATTGTGGTTGGCACAACAGGTCGACTCCATGTTCGGTACCGTGCCCGAGGGAGCTACTTCCTGGTCGTGTACGACCGGCGCGCAGCACTCGCAGCCCGTTTTTCTGCCGAGCGGTCACGCGACGACGGTTCTGATGTGGAGGTAGTCGTGCTGGCCGCCACGTCGCACGAGGCTCTTACCAAAATGGATGCACGCTGACCTGGGCAAACGTCCCGCCGGCCCAGAACGGGACGTTCATTGTGGTTGTGGACGCCTACCGGCGCGGCCGGACAGTCACATGAGCCGATCATGGCAGTGGGCAGCCAGGCCCAGGCGGGCGCCTTACGCGGGACCGCGCCCACACCCGCGCCCACACCCGCGCCCACACCCGCGCA
>NZ_CAUVXI010000171.1:0-12165 GCF_963555845.1 Protofrankia sp. Cas8
AAGAGACAGGTCAAGCATCTTGTCCATGAGCCACTGAGCGCTGCTGGAACTGGTCGGGAAGACACCCTTGCCGTCATAGCGGTCGTGGCCGTCGTCAACCTGGATAGCGACCGCATCCCCGCTGTTCACGATCGCCGACCATGTTTCGGGGTCGTCGGCGCGCCGTAGGGGTGTCAGGTAGAAGTCTCCGTCTCTTCTGATCCAGATGACGTCCGGGATGAAATCCTGGCGTCTCATGCCTTGCCCGATCCTTTGCAGACCCCGCAGGTCTTCAGTACTTGCCTGTTGTCAAGCGACACGGTAACTTGTCCTGATCCCCCGCAGGTTGGGCATGGTAGCGGCCTGGAGTGTTTTCCCATCGCGTCTCCTTGAAGATGTACACGCCTGCACATTCGGGCGTGGTGCCGTCTACCCGGGAAGTGCTGTGCGCGCGCCGAGCTGGGCGAAGGTTTCGATTTCGGCGGCGGTGTCACCGGCGGTGGGTGAGCCGTGGTAGCGGGGATCGCTGAGGGCAGCGTGGACCCGCTGGAAGTTTTTCGCGAGACCGTGTAGGCGCTGCTGTTGAGGCAGATCCAAGACAGGTTGGATTGCATCACGGGCACCGTCGATGTCACCTTGGCGGGCGCGGGCCAAGCCTAGAACGATGCGCGCGCCTTCCCTGTTTCCAGAGTTGCGGCCTTCGACCGGTGCGGCTTCGAGCGCGGTAACAGCCTCCGCCGCAGCATGTTCTGTCGCCGCTTGATCTGGCAGCAGGGACAGGGCGTCGGCTGCGACGAATAGACCGTCGGGACGGTCAAAGGAGAGTTGCCCTCCGATCTCGTCCAACTCGTCGGGCTGCGCTCGTGCATAGGCGTCTGCGGACGACGTTAGAGTAGCGCGAGCGCGGTCCGCGTCGCCTACGGCTGCGTAAGCGCGGGCTTGGCGTACGGCGAAGCCGATCGCGGATGTTCCCCTGGTGCTGGTTGCGTCCTCGGCGGCAAGCTGGAGGTAGCGGAGGGATTCGTGGTGCCATCCAGCCCAGCGGGTGATGGTGCATTGTTCGTTGCGGAGCCAGGTTCGTAGGCCGGGGTGTCCGGCGCGGTCGGCGCACAGAAGCGCGGTGCGGGTCTGGGTCATGGCCGCGTCGATCTGTCCGAGATCAAGGCCGGCGTGGGCAAGCAGACCGCAGAGGACACCGGTGAGGAAGTACAGGTCACGGGCCTGGTCGGGCTGGGTTGGGCCGTCGAGATGACGGAAGGCGAACCGCTGAGCGGCGATCAGGGCGGGCAGCAGGGCGGGGCCGCCGTCGGCGGGGTACGCGCGGGCGATGCGGCATACCTCGTTGTAGAGCAGAGTGACGGCTTCCGGGCCGGCGTCGGCTGCCTGCGCGTGCGCGAAGAAACGCGCGGTGTCGTCTGCGGCCATAAGACTCAGCCCTTCCGGTCCTGTCTGGTCGGGAGACGGGCCGTTGCGGCTCTTCTCCCGACCAGGGTAGGCAGGAAGGACGTTCATCTGTGGTACAGAGACGCCTGAAGTTGGAAGGGCGGGGGCGTAGACGGTCGGGCTGTGGCGTGCGCGGGCGGGTGGTGCCAATAGGTCGTCGATCGGATACTCGAAGATCGTTTCCAGTACCAGGCAGGCCACGGGATAGGGGCGGGTCTTGAGCGTGCCGGCCATCCAACGCTTCGCCTGACGCTCCCCGACCTCATCCGCCTTCCCCTTGAGTGATTGAGCCGTGGCCGTGTACTCGTGAAGGAAGTCGTGCACGGTCCAGTGCCGCTGGTGGACCAGACTGGCGAGCAAGGTGCGGGAGGCGTTCACGGGCGGCGGTGTCATCGGCGCGTTCTCTCGGCTGGGCGGTGGATGGGGAAACACGGGGTGCGTGGTCATTGTCGCGGCGCCGGGTCGGGTATGTCACGTGTCGGGACCTAGAAGTCACGGAAAGACACCTTGAAGTCCGTGCGTGGGTGGTCGGTGTCTCCAGGAGGCCCCAAGAAGCCGCGAAAGCAGTCATTACGCAGGCCGATGTGAGTACTCATAGTTATCGGCGGCGGTGCTGGTCGGGCTTGGGGTTGTCCCCCCGGCCGGCATCGTGCGGGATGTGCGGCTATCCCGGTCCCGATGGCTGGGCGGTGCCGTTCGTCCCTGGCGGCTCTGGGCGGGGCTCCGTCGGGCCACACACCGCCCTTTGCCTGGGGCCGCCACCTGTTCTGTGAGACGGACGCGATGTGGACGTGTATTCGGACGATCCGGGGAGCGTAGGTGAACAGCAACGATGACCGCGATGACCACTTCGGCGACGAGGACGGCTACGACGATGACGACTGTGAAGGGTGGTGGTGGGATGATGGAGACGGGTGTCGATTCGGTGTTGGTGCGGATGGTGAATGCCCAGGATGTGATCGCTGCGGATGTGGTGTGGGCGATGGTGGTGTCCGGGGTACGGGTGGTGGCGCCGGTCGTCGGCGTCGGCGATCTCGGGCAGTGTGCGGGGGAGCCGGGTTTGCCGGTGACCGGGTATGCGGCGTTGCCGTTCGTGTGGCTGGGCCTGATCGCGATCCTGTGATGATCCCGGTCCAGCGGTCGGGGTCGGGCTCGTGACCGGGGTGGTGACGGCTGATACGGCGGGTTGGGAGTTCGACGTTGGTGATCTGCCGGAGCTGCGGGTGGGCTATCAGGATGGTCTGATCGTCGGTCTGCTCCCCGAACCGCTGAGCCCGGAGGCGGATGGTCAGGACATCGTGCTGTGCGACGTGATGGACGTGGCGGCGGATGTGATGGTCGGCGCGAGTATCGGCGTGGTGCAACTGTCCACGGTGGGCCTGGTGATGCTGCACCGGCGGTTCACGCCGTTGGTGCGGTCTCGGGTGGCGTGGGCGGTCGGTACCCGTTTACGGCGGCAACGCCTGGTGGCGGGTGCGGACCCTCGGGTGGTGATGACCGGGGCACGTCCGCGGGCGGATCTGGTACCGGACGGGGTGGGCTTCTGCGGCTGCCGTGTGCGGCTGCGTGATGAGGACGCCGTATCGCTGATCGAGGTGTGGGAGGTCGTCTTCCCGGCCTGGGTCGTGGCAACCGAATCCGCACACCCACAAGAGCGAACGCCATAACGGCGTCGTCGTAGGCACAGGCGCATGCGGCGACGGACGGCAGAGCCCGTCGCCGCATGGAGAAGATCTGGAGTTTCGGTTCGTAGCCGCCTGCCCACCGTCGCACCCGGGGCGGGAGCGACGAGCCGATCACGTTCCGGCCGGCGCCTCACCGGGTAGCGCCTCGCCGGACAGGACGCCTTCGGCCACCGCGCGCATCGTGCGCCGCTGGTTCATCGAGGTGCGCTGTATCCAGCGGAAGGCATCGGGCTCGGTCATGCCGTGCTCGGTCTGCAGGACCCCCTTGGCCCGTTCGATGATCTTTCTGGCCTCGAGGCGACCCTGCAGGTCCTCGACCTCGGCTTCCAGACTGACGATCTCGGTGAAGCGGCTCATCGCCATCTCGATCGTCGGCAGCAGGTCCTTCTTCTGGAACGGCTTGACGACATAGGCCATCGCCCCGGCCTCCCGTGCCCGTTCCACGAGCTCCCGCTGACTGAACGCGGTCAGGATCACCACCGGTGCGATGCGCTCCTTGGCGATGTGCGCACCGGCCTCGATCCCGTCCATCCGGGGCATCTTGACATCGAGGATGACCAGGTCGGGGCGGAGCTTGGACGCGAGGCTGACGGCCATCTCGCCGTCGCCGGCCTCACCGACCACCTCGTAGCCCTCCTCCTGCAACATCTCGCGAAGATCGAGACGGATCAGCGCCTCGTCCTCGGCGATCAGCACCCGGCGGGGGGTCGAGGATGGCTGGCTCATCGAGTCGGACTCCTGGTCTCGCAGGGTTAGGATGACACCGTTGACCCGCTGTAACGCCGGGGTGGGCAGTCGATCCGCACCTTACCCGGCTAGAGTCGTAGAGGAAGCCCTACCTGCACATCAAGCGGTCCGGTAGCGGCTTGCAGTACCCGAGAGCCCCGCTCTCCAACCGGGCGGCCCCTGTACTCCAACGGCAGAGAGACGGTGCTCAAACCACCGACAGTGTGGGTTCGAATCCCACCGGGGGCACGTACAGCATCGACGCGGCGGGGACCTCGTGTGGATGCCGTGCGGGGCGCAGGCATGGCGGCCGCTTCCGCGAGGTCGGCGACCTGATCAAGGTCGGTGGCCGGAATTTTGATCACCATCTGTACCTCCTGATTCTCATGGTTGACATGGACGGCGAGTTGCGTGATCTCGTAGAGGCGTCGCTGCAACGCCTCGGGCGCCTGGCCGAGCGTGAGCTGGAGCTTCGGTAGCGCGTCGAGGAGGGCGAGGCTGTCGGGTCCAGGTCGGTCTGGTTCAGCGTCGTCAGCCACATCAAGATCTTCGACCTTCGCAAGGACGGCGGCTCGTCTCGAGTCGAGATCGTTGTAGCTGCGCCGTAGCCCCTGGGTGAAGGGATCGGCGGGGTCGCCGTCCTGAGCTTGCCGCAGGATGTTGTCCTGCTTGCGGGCAAGATCTTCGATCCGTCGTTGGAGCTTGCCTCTCGCGGCGGCCCGCTCCTGAGCGTCTCGATCATCAAAGGTCGCGAGTTCGGCGGTCAACAGCGCCACCCGGCTACGCCCGAACACCCGTTCCGCGTAGAAGTCCGGGACGGCGTTGAGGAGGACGTCCTCGCGGATCCGGACCGTCTTGGGGTGTCCGGCCAGGCGGTGGGCGTTGAACTCGTCGAACATCCATTTGGGGATCAAAGGTTCGTGGACGGGCTGGTCTGACCAGACCCATTTCTCCGGCGCGTTGACCGCCCCGTGCCGCGACCGGCTCGCGCGGCGGTTGAACACCTGGTAGCCGGTGTACTTCGGGTTACGCAGCAGCTCGGCCACCGTGGACTTGCCCCAGGTCCCACGGGCCCGGTAGGCCCCGCCGACCGGCTCGGGCGGCGGGTAGCGCGCTCCAGGTCCGCATTGAGCGCCTCGGCAATCGCGCCGTAGCCGCCGAGCCCACGGTAGTAGCGCCAGTGCGCGATCTGCGTGACCGTCTCGCCTCGCGCGACCCCGCTGAGTACCGACAGGTCTGCGTCGAGTCGCCGCAACAGTTCGACGGCAGGGTCGGTGCCATAACTGAGGCTGTAGTCGTGCACGATCGCTCGCCGCTCGTCAACGCCCGGTACGCCGTCGTCAGGCGCAAGCGACGTGGTCACCGTGTGGCGGGTGGGCTCCATCGCCGCGAGCGGAGCGACCAGACCGGCTCCCGCGAGAAAGCCGCGCCGGTCAACGGGCACAACAACCACCTCATGGGCACTGCGCACAAGCTCGCGATCTCTCACGTTCAGGCTACCGTCACGCGGCCCACCAGTGAACCGAACGCCAGACCCGCCCCGGATTTCAGAGACAGTGGCACGCAGCGCCGAGGCCGGCATGCCCGACCCGGTCATCGTGCCCAGGACAAGACGATCGGCGGCCGTGTAGTTCTCGTAGTCGTCGAGGTCGAGGAGACCGCCTACCGGAGCGCCGTAGGCCACCGCCAGCAGCGCGAGAACACGCGGGGAGGGCCGCGTCCCGGACCGGGCCGGCCATTTCTCCAGCTGACACAGACGCGGCCCGGTCATCGAAGCCCGCCCGTCCTCGCAGATCATCCTGCTCCTCGCGCAGGCTCAACCGTACCGTCGCCATCTCCACCCACTCAGGTCCTGATCCGCAGCGCACCACTATCGGCGCAGACTAGAACTCCTGGTGACACTGTCTATGCGTGTTGTGTATGCCTGCTATCGATCTCAGACATAGCCACCTCCGCCGTGCAGGACCGACGCTCGGGGTGTTCAGACCTGGGCGTGTCGTCGCCGATGGCTTCCTGACAGCCGCCCGGGTCCAGTAGCCGCAAGCGCCGAATTGGCCAACCAATATGGCTTTTGGCTGTCACAGTGAGCTGGTGCTGTAACAGCTTGACAGCAAAGGGTCGCGAGGCGTCGCAGTTCATGTCTTAACCTGGCCGCCGCTGCGATGGCCCATCGTGAGGGGAGTTCCCATGTCAGAGGACGCGGCGGTTCTTGACCGCCTGACCGCGGACCTGTTCGACCTCGGTACCCGGGCGGTGCCGGTGCCCGACATCGCTGGGTCGAACACGACGTCGGACTGCACGGACGACGGCTGCTCGCGCACCTGCCCGAGCGTGGGTTGCTCGGCGACTTGCAAGGACTGCAAGTAGCACCGCCGGTGCGTCCACGCCTATTCGCGCCTTTGCTGGGGGCCGCGGTGTTGGCGCGCATCCCGCTCCTCCCGGCGGGTGGGGGTGACCTAGAGGGCCGCTCCCTGGACCCGATCGTGGTCGAGGGAATCACGCTCACCTCCCGCGAGGCCGTTGCCTCGGTCCTCAGCGCATCCGGCGCCGGCCGCCCCGCAGCGACTGTCCGCGCCTTTGACCGTCGGGCGCGGCTGCGCCCGACACCGCGAGCGGTCTTCGCCGGCGTCCAGACCGTGGTCGTCGCCGAGCATGGCTGCACGCTGCGTCTCGGCGGCGATCATCACCTCCGCAGCGCCCCGAGCCCGGTGTCGCTGACGGCCCTCGCCGATCACCTCCTGGACGTTCCCGGAGTGGTCGAACAACTCACCTTCACGACAAACAACCTGGTCCGCCGCCGCGGCCAGCGGTTTGAGCACGAGCAGCAGTCGCTCGGCGCAGGCGTGCCGCAGCTCGTGACCATCCGTGCGACCAAGGCGAGCACCCTGGTCCTACGATTGTGCGAGCAGGGGGCCCGGCACAGCGTGATCAGCGCCGCAGTCGGTGACCGCTGGCCGGCTGTCCCGGAGTCGACGCTGCGCGGCATGGTCATCGAGATGACCCGTCAAGGGTTTCTGCTGACCGACCTGCTGCCCGTCGACCTGGGCGACGATCCACTCACGCATCTGCTCTTCCACCTGCCCCACAGCTGCGACGTCTACGGCCCGCTAGAGGATCTCCGGGCCCGGCTCCACGCCGCTGACCAGCTCCCCCTGGGGGCAGCACCTCGGCTCGCGGCGCTCCACGCGGCACGGGAGGCGTCCGCCCGCGTCTGCGGCCAGGACAACCCGCTCTGCGTCGACGTTGCCGCCGACGCGACCATCACCCTGCCTCGTGCACTGCTGGAGGACGCCGCCGAGGCTGTCAGCGTGCTGTGGACGATGAGCTGTACCAAGCCCACGCTCGCCGCCTACCACGCCCGTTTCGTCGACCGGTGGGGCCACGGCCGCTTCGTCCCACTAGTCGACGTCGTCGACCCGGTCATCGGGTTGGGGGACGACGGCATCGAGACCAGCGTTGAACCCGCGCAGGCGCCTCCGGAATGCCTCGCGATCCTCGCCGGTCTCCTCGATGACGCGACCGCCCACAGCCGGACTGAAGTTGTCCTGGACGATGCCACCGTTGCCGCGCTCGCTGTGCCCGGCGCCGACCCGCCTCCGCCCGGCGCGGAGGCATACGCCCGCGTGCTCGCCGCCTCGGAGCAGGACCTGGCCGCCGGCCGGCTGCACCTGGCGCTCTACGTCGGTGGCACCCAGGACGCTGGGTCGAGCGCCGGCCGCTTCACCTCACTTCTCCCGGGCAGCCAGCCGCGCGTCGCCGACCCACCATCGGGCGCGCTCGTCGCCGAGGTGGTGGCCCGCCCCCGCATTCCGGTGCTGGCGACGATCGCCCCGCCGACCGGCGTCGCCCCGCTTCGTATCCCGGTCGGGTTCCCCGCCCGGCCGGGTGATCTGCGACTTGACGACTTGCTGCTCGTGGCCGACGCTCAGCGCCTCACGCTGTGGTCGCGGGACCGCCGGTGTCAGGTCGTGCCGGTCCTGAACTCTCGGATCGGGCCGCGGTACCTGCCGGCGGAGGCCCGGCTGCTGGCGCTGCTGGGCCGGTCCGGATGCCGACCGTGGCGCCTGTTTTCCTGGGGGTCGCTGCGTGACACCGCTTTCCAGCCACGGGTGCGGTACCGGTCTACGATTCTCGCGCCCGCGCGGTGGCGCTTGCCGAGGCTGCTGACAGACGCCGCGCGCGACCCTGCGGTCTGGTCGGAACAGCTGCGCTCCTGGCGGCTGTCTACCGTCCCGCCGCCCCCGCCCGTGGTTGTCACCGATGATGCCGAACGACAGCTCCCCCTCGACCTCGACGACCCGCGGGACGCGGAGCTGCTACGCCGCTATGTGCGGCGCGGGCTGGGGGCCGTCACTGAACAGCCCGGTGGCGATGGCACGATCCAGGATGTCGTGACCGGGCCGTCGGGCCGGCATCTGCTCGAACTCGTCATCCCGCTCGCCGCCACGGCGCCCCCGCCGGCCCCCGCTCGTCCGATCACCGCGCTGCCCCGGCCAACTGGAGCCGGGCAATACCTGCCTGGCGGCCCGTGGCTGTCGCTCGCGATCAGTGCACCGGCGGCCCAGCATGACGAGATCCTCGCCGGCCTCGCCGGGATCCTTCCGGGCCTGCGTGGCATGTTCGACCGCTGGTTCTGGCTGCGCTACCGCACCCAGGCCATCGGCCCACATCTGCGGGTCCGCTTCCACGGGGCCCCGGCCGTACTTGGCGGCGAACTGCTGCCCGCCGTCTCTCAATGGGGCGCGCGCCTGGTGGCGGACGCTCTCGCCTGCGGATTCAGCGTCGAGCCCTACGACCAGGAGATCGAACGTTACGGCGGCCCGTCGGCGATCGAGGCAGCCGAGGAGCTCTTCGCCGCCGACAGCGACCTGGCGCTCGCCGCATTGACCGCGGCCCATGAACCGGACCAGCGGCTCGTGATGGCCGCGCTGACCATGGCGACGGTGGCACGGACGCTCGCCGGCCGTAAACCTGCCGCGCTCGGCCGCCCCCGCCTCGACCGGGCCGCCCATCGCCGCCTCGCCGATCTGCGGCGCCTTGTGAACGACGCGGCCCGCGACGGCACAGCCACGATCCCTCAGTCCCACCCCGCCTGGGCGGGATACCTCGATGCGCTGCGCGCATATCATGACCTTCTGCCCGCCGACCGGCGCGCGGACTGCGCCTCCTCTGTGATCCACATGCATGCCAACCGGCTCCTCGGCGACACCGCCCAGGAGCGGCTCGCCAGGGTTCTGGCTACCGCCCATCACCGGCGACGAACTCAACGCCGGCCGCGCCGCCCCGCCGGCCGGACGCGCCGACGCCTGGTGCTACGGCATCCCCGGCATCAGCCGCGCGCTCACACTCGCCGGCCAAGCAGCCGACGAACCCGCGGCGCAGCACGCCGCGCGCGACGCGCTGCTCCTCCTCGCGCGACGACAGGGCCGCTGGGACGTCGAAGGGCCGACGCTCTGCCACGGCTACGCCGGAGTCCTCTGCGCCGCCGGGGCCATGCACGACACAGTTGTCGCAAAACAAGCCGCCACCGCAGTCACCGACGCGTTCGACCGCACGCGCCGCTTCGGCTTCGCCTACATCGCCGGGAGCACGGTCACCGACCGGCCCGGCTTCCTCACCGGCGCAGCCGGAACGGCGCTCACTCTCGCCGAGCACGCCACATTCCCCATGCCCGAGGGCCTGCGCACGACCTGGGACGCCCTGCTGCTGTTGTCCTGACGCCGCCAGACCAAGGCGGTCAGACCGCGGCGGGTGTCTGCTCGGCCACCCGGACGAGAACCCGGCTGTCGCGCTTGTCGACCGCCAGCAGAACGCCCGACACCTCCGGACGTCCCGCGTCAGCCGGGTGTGCCTCGATCCACAGCTGGACGCCCTGCCCACCGTCACGGTCCCAGTCGCGGACCCGCTCGGCGAGCCGGGCCGCCAGCTCGGCGCCCCGCGGGCCGTAGCCGCAGGCACCGATCTCGTAGCTGGGCATCTCTGCGTCACTGTCAGGAGTCGGCTGCGTCGTGAGATACGCCAGCGTCCCGCCCTCGACGATTCCCATGCTTCCCCACGGCCCCTTCGGCGCCATCAGCCGGCCGCCCTCGACCGCGGCCCGCGACACCAGCAGCCGGCAGAAGCCCTCCAGCGTGGCCAGCCAGAAATCGAGATGCTCCGTCCAGCCCCACGGGACCGCGACCCCGGTCCAGCACACCGCCACAGGATGATCCAACGCACCCCGCAACGCCGAGGCATCCCCCGGGCGGTCGTCATCGAGCCGAATTGTCAGGTCCGGGCCCGCACCGACCGGGATGTTCTGCTCGCGCACGGCACCGACGCCACGCATCGGCATAAACCCGTCCTCCACGACCGACCGGCTACGCAGAACCGCTCCAGCACGCTCGAAGACGACCGTTCGAGTCAGGCCGAGTATCCGCAACGGCACCACCAGACGTCCGCCCTCGGCCAACTGCTCCCACCAAGCCCTCGGGATATCCCATGCGCCCGCTGTGACCACGATCCGGTCAAATGTCGCCCGTCCGGGCACACCGAGCATGCCGTCTCCGTGCACCACCGTCACGGCCGCACCCAGGCTGCTCAGCGCGGCGCGCGCCGCGGATGCCACGGCCTCGTCGTACTCGATCGTCGTCACAGAACCAGCCGGGCCAACAAGATGCGCGAGCAACGCCGCGTTGTACCCCGTCCCCGCGCCGATCTCCAGAACCCGATGCCCCGGATGAACATCGAGATCCTCCAGCATCCCGGCGACCGTGCCCGGCGCAGACGCCGAGCTGACCGGAACCCCGTCGCCGTCGCGATGGGTCACCACCGGGTCCGGCCCATAGGCGCGCTCCAGCGACACGTCGGGCACGAACACGTGCCTCGGCACCGCCCGCATCGCCGCGTCCACCCGGCCACTCAGCGCCGCGCCCGACGGCCGCAGGCCATCGATCATCGCATTCCTCAGCTGGTCGGCTGCCACGCCCCACCTCCAAGATCATCAATTATTTGGTGTGATTCGCCGGTCGCGGAGCGTTCCAGTCGCCTCGCATGCACTCACCCATGTCGGCGACCTAGCGGTTGCGCCGCTACCAGCTCCGAGGATGGAATCGGTCTCTGTTACTACACCTTGCCCTTACGCACAGGTCCGGGCCTCCAACGCATCGTCTAGTACGGCACCCCAGCAGGAACCGCGACGGCCAAGGAACCGGGAGCTCCGTCAAGGAGACAGGTCGCACGGGGGCAGGTGGCGTACAGCCGCCCGGGTACAGCAGGGCGGCGAAGCCTCTGTCGGCGGAAGACTCATGCCGTCGTCGGCCACGCACCGGGCGGCGTCCATGGCTTGGCGTGGCGCTGGTCGGTGCCGGGGGCTGTGACGGTATGTAGCCGCGCTCCCAGCACCTCGATCTCGACCTCGATGGCCCGACGGACCGCGGGCAGCGACGAGAGGTGGTCGGCATCGAGCACGAGGACGTCGCCGCCCGTTCGCAGGACGGTGTCGAGCAGAACGTTGAGGCCGGGTCGGACGAGACGCCCTGGAGGTACGCAGCGATCGACGAAGACCTCGGCGAGGCTCATGCCTTCGGTGCGGGCGTGGTCGGTGAGTTGGGCGTGGAGGCGGTTGAGATCGCACCGGCCGTACACGATCTGGACTTACACTGCTGGCACATAGCACCTGGACGGCCACGAATGGGGGCAGGGCGAGTCATGGACGCCGCGTCGAGCCGCTACTGCGGCTCGTGCGGAGGTCGGTTGGCGCGCGACAACACAGACTCCCTGTGTGCCCGGTGCATCGGTCACAGCCGCAGAGCGCGGGACACCGCTCCCGAGGTGCCGGAGCGGTTCTGGCACACCGACCAGATGCGTGACGCCTTCGCGGCCCAGCACATAGGCCGGGTCTCCGCGGCCTATCGCCTGAGCCCCCACCACCCCCGGCCCATCAGCCAGGAACGGCTGGGCCGGTGGCTCAACATGACGCAGGCCCAGGTCAGCCGGATCGAGAGCGGGCCACCCATCCGTGATCTCGACCGGCTGGCGCACTGGGCGCGGACCCTGCGGATGCCGCCGCACCTGCTGTGGTTCGATCTCCTCGGGCGACCCCGACCGACACTCCTGACCGTCGCATTGGCCGCCCGGTCCAGCGGCCAGCTGTCGCCGCCGGTCCCGGCTGCCGGAGGAACGCTCGACACGATCCGTTCGGCCGCGCTCGCGTTCCGTGCCGCCGACCGCCAGCTCGGTGGCGGTCGGCTGTACCCGGTGGTGGTCAGGTTTCTCCAGATCGAGGTGGCTCCGCAGCTTGTCGGCCACCAGTATGCGCCTTCGGCGATCTTCTGCGCGGCGGCCTCGTTGA
>NZ_CAUVXI010000172.1:0-12131 GCF_963555845.1 Protofrankia sp. Cas8
CTGCGCTCCAGCAGGCGTACACCCAACTCACGTTCCAACCGCTGTATCTGCTGGCTCAACCCCGATTGCACGATGTGCTCGTGCATGGCCGCCCGGCCGAAGTTCAGTTCCTCGGCGAGCGTCACGAAGTAGCGCAGCTGGCGTAACTCCATGCCCGAAGCTCCCCGTCATCCACACGTCTCTACGGTGCGATGCTCCACGTCGCTACGGTGCGATGCTCCCAGTTTCGCAAGGTCGGAGGTCTGTGATGACGACCGAGGAACACCAGCCCGCAGGCTGGTTGACGGTGGCCGCCATCCCCCCGGTGGCCTTGCCCGCCGGCCCTACGCCTGATCGGCGGCGCGCCGCAGCTCCTCAATATCGATCTTCTTCATCGCCAGCATCGCCCGCATGGCGCGCTGGGACCGCCCGGAGTCGGGATCGCCGAGCACCTCGCCCAGCGCGGCCGGAATGATCTGCCAGGAAAGCCCGTACCGATCCTTGAGCCAACCACAGGAGCCCTCCTGGCCGCCGTCGGACAGCCTGCTCCAATACTCGTCGACCTCTCCCTGAGAACCGCAGCTGACCTGCAACGAGATCGCCTCGGAGAACGTGAACTCCGGCCCGCCGTTCAGTGCGACGTACTCCTGCCCGTCCAGCATGAAGGTGACGGTCATGACTGTGCCCTCTGGACGGGGTCCGTCCTGGCCATAGCGAGTGACATCAAGGATCTTTGAGTTCGGGAAAATCGACGTATAGAACTCGGCAGCCTCTTCCCCCTGGGTGTCGAACCACAGCCACGGCGTGATCTTGGACATCGCCCGATCCTTTCTCTCCGGTCGTCAACCATGTCCAGTCTGCCCGACCGTGATGGCGCTGACAGGTCGGTGACCGCCATCGCGCGGCGCTCCAGCCCCTTCGCCCGGCACGCTCCGCTCAGGAACCAAAGGATGTGAACCGGATGCTTCTCCAGCAGCATCGGATTCACATCCTTTCGTAACCACCAACGGGATGCCGGCAGCGGCCCTGGGCCGCACCGGCCGCCGTCAGCTGCCGATGGTGAAACGCAGGGTGGCCAGTCCCCCGACGACGAGGCAGTACACGGCGAACGGGGTGAGGGTGCGGGTCTGGAAATAGTTGGTGAGGAAACGTACGGACAGGTAGGCGGCGGTGCCGGCGACCAGCATCCCGACGATGACCTGGCCGTGGATGTGGCTGCCGGCGTCACCGGCGAGGGCCGGGAGTTTCAGGAGGCCGGCGGCGAGGATGACGGGGGTGGCGAGCAGGAAGGAGAACCGGGCTGCGTCCTCGTGGTCAAGGCCGCGCAGCAGCCCGCCGACCATGGTGATCCCGGACCGGGAGATACCGGCGAACAGCGCGAGGGTCTGGAACAGGCCGATGACGCCGGCATCCCGGTAGGCGAGCCGGTCGAGGCTGCGGTGTTCGGCCACCACCAGGCCCTGGTGCTCGGTGACGACGTCGCCGTCATCGGTGCCCTCACCGGCGCCCTCACTGGCAGCACCGGCACCGGCACCGGCACCGGCTGTGGGTACGGGATGTGCGTGGCGGGTTTCCGCGGCGCGGCGCAGCCGTTCCCCGGCGAGCAGGATGACGCCGTTGAGGGTGAGGAACAGCGCGGCGGCCAGCGGTTTGGCGAACAGTGTCCGGAAGGTGTGTTCGAGGACGATGCCGGTGAGTCCGACGGGGACTGTAGCAATGATTAGTAGCCAGGCCAGCCGCTCGTCCGAGGTGGTCACGGTACGCGTGCGTACCGTGTTGACGAAGGCACGAATGATGCGGGCCCAGTCGGACCGGAAGAAGATGAGCAACGCGACGGCGGTCGCGACGTGCAGCGCGACGATGAACGCCAGATAGGGCGACTTCTCGCTGGTCGAGGACGCCGATTCGGTGACGAGGTGCTTCCAGCCTCCGCCGATCACCGCGGGAACCAGCACGGAATGCCCGAGGCTGGACACCGGGAACAGTTCGGTCACGCCTTGCAACAGCCCGGTGACAATCGATTGGGTGTAGGTGAGGTCACTCACGGTTCTTCTCGTCTCCAAGCTGGTGGACATGGGCGGCCGGGTGTGCTGGACGTTGGGTGTGCTGGACGTGGCGCAGCCGTTACCACCGGTACATTACTACGACGTTGTCGTATGCTACGACGAGACGTCGTGGCTACGGGATGGCGGGGTTGCATGGGCGACCGGGTGGACAGTCGTCGGGCCCGCCGGGCACGAGGCGCGCTGGAAAGCGAGGTGCTGGCCGCGCTGTGGGCCACCGACGAGCCGGTGACCCCGGCCGCCATTCAGCAGTCCCTCGGCGGCGATCTCGCCTATACGACGGTGACGACCATCCTCACCCGGTTGGCGGAGAAGGGCCTGGCCGAACGGATACCGACCGGCCGTGGCTACGCCTGGCGGGCGGTGGCCGCGCGCGAGGAGCTCGCAGCCCGGCAGATGAAGGCCCTGCTGACCCGGGGGGAGACCCCGACCGCGGTGCTGCAGCGGTTCGTCGAACAGCTCAGCCCCGCCGAAGGCGCGGTCCTGCAGGCCCTGCTCGCCGGCCAGGCAGCACCCACAACGGGTCCGCCCGGGCCCGGCCCGCCCGACGGCGGGCGAGACAGGGACTGACGGGGTGGACCAGCCTCTGCCCGATCGTCGTCGCTTTTGTGCTGGTCCCTACGTCACCGGCAGGCTGGAAGGGGCGTAGCCTGCGGGCTGGAAGTGGCGTAGCCGCAGGCTGTTGGAGACGACGAACAGCGAGCTCAACGCCATCGCCGCGCCGGCGATCAGCGGGTTGAGCAGACCCGTGGCGGCCAGCGGCAGGGCGGCGATGTTGTAGGCGAACGCCCAGAACAGGTTTCCCTTGATGGTGGCGAGGGTGCGCCGGGCGAGAAGGATGGCGTCCACGGCCGCGCGCAGGTCCCCGCGGACCAGGGTGAGGTCGCCGGCTTCGATCGCGGCGTCCGTCCCGGTGCCCATGGCCAGACCGAGGTCGGCCTGGGCGAGCGCGGCGGCGTCGTTGACGCCGTCGCCGACCATCGCGACGACCCGGCCCTGCGCCTGCAACCGGAACACGACGTCGACCTTGTCCGTGGGGAGCACCTCGGCGATCACCTCGTCGATGCCGACCTGCGCGGCGACGGCGCGGGCGGCGCGGATGTTGTCGCCGGTGAGCAACACCGGGGTCAGACCGAGGTCGCGCAGCCCGCGGACGGCGTCGGCCGAGGTGGGTCTGACGGTGTCGGCGACGACGAGGACCGCGTGGGCGGCACCGTCCCAACCGGCGAAGACCGGTGTCCGGCCGTCCTGCTCGGCGGCCTGCGCTGCCACATCGAGTTCGTCGGGGATGTGGACCGAGCGGTCGGTCAGCAGCCGGCGGCGGCCGGCGACGACCGCATGTCCGGCCACGACCGCCTGCACGCCGAGTCCCTCGACGCTGCGGAAATCCGTCGCGTCCGGCAGGACGCCGACCCGTTCCCGTGCCCCGCGGGCGATCGCCCGGGCGATCGGATGCTCGGAGGCGTCCTCGACCGCGCCGACCAGTCGCAGCACCTCATCGGGGTCGACACCGGCGGCCGGCACCAGGTCGACCAGGCTCATCCGCCCGGTGGTCACCGTTCCGGTCTTGTCCAGGACGACGGTGTCCACCCGCCGGGTCGATTCCAGCACCTCCGGCCCCTTGATCAGAATCCCGAGCTGGGCGGCCCGACCGCTACCGACAAGCAGGGCGGTCGGCGTCGCGAGGCCGAGCGCGCACGGGCAGGCGACGATCAGTACGGCGACGGCGGCCGTGAATGCGGCCGTCGCCCCGTCACCGAGTGCGAGCCACACCGTGAGGGTGGCGACAGCGAGGACGATCACCACCGGGACGAACACCGCCGAGACCCGATCGGCGAGCCGCGCGATCGCGGCCTTCCCGCTCTGCGCCGCCACGACCAGCGTCGCCATCTGCGCAAGCTGGGTGTCCCCACCCACCCGGGTTGCCCGGACCACCAGCCGACCGCCGGCGTTCAGCGTGGCGCCGGTGACCGCGTCGCCCGGGCTGACCTCGACCGGTAGTGACTCGCCGGTGAGCATGCTCGCGTCGACCGCGGAGCGGCCTTCCTCGACCACCCCGTCAGTGGCGATCTTCTCCCCCGGCCGGACGACGAAGCGCTCCCCCACGGCCAACTGCTCCACGGGTAGCCGCTGCTCCCGGCCGTCGCGCAGGACCGCGACGTCCGTGACACCGAGCTCCAGCAACGCCCGCAGCGCGGCGCCGGCCCGGCGTTTGGCCCGTGCCTCGAAGTAGCGGCCGGCGAGGATGAACGTCGTCACCACCGCGGCAACCTCAAGGTAGATGCTGTCCGCGGCGCTGTCCCGGGCGGCCAGGAGCGTGACGTGCATCGTCATGCCCCGCTCGCCGGCATGGCCGAGGAACAGGGCGTACAGCGACCAGCCGAACGCCGCGAGCGTACCGATGGAGATCAGCGTGTCCATGGTCGCCGCGCCGTGCCGCAGGTTCGTCCACGCCGCACGGTGGAACGGGAACCCACCCCACACCACGACCGGCGCGGCCAGCGTCAGCGACAGCCACTGCCAGTTCTCGAACTGCAGCGCGGGCACCATCGCCAACAGCAGCACCGGCAGACTCAGCACCGCGGCGACGACCAGCCGGGTACGCAGCGGACCGGTCTGATCCGCCTGCGCTGCCCCGGTGGTCTCGCCGGCATCCCCGTCGAGGCTCGCCACCGCGCCGGCCGGCCGCTCCGTTCGCGGCTGGGGCACGAAGGCCCGGTAGCCGGCCTTCTCCACCTCGGCGATCAGGTCGGCTGCGGTGAGCCGGCCGGGGTGCACGACATGCGCCTGCTCGGTGGCGTAGTTGACCGCAGCGCTCACACCGTCGAGCCTGTTCAACCGCTTCTCGATGCGCGCCGCGCAGGACGCGCAGGTCATCCCCTCGATCGACAGGTTGGTGGCACCGCCGCCGACAGGCCGCGCGTCATCCACGGTCGCGCTCATCAAGAATCTCCCTCTGACCTCAGCGATCTTTCGACGCCAGCCCGGCCAGTGCGTAGCCGGCCTCATCCACGGCGGTGCGAACCGGCGCCTCGTCGAGCGGCTGTTCGCTGGTCACGGTCACCGTGCCGGCGGAAAGATCAACGGAAACGTCGCTGACACCCGCAAGGCGGCCGATCTCGCTGCGCACCGCGCTGACGCAGTGCGCGCAGGTCATGCCGACAACGGTGTAGGTGGATGTGATCACAGCTGGTTCCTTCCAAATCAGATGATCAATATCGGGGCGGGTCGACCAGGTTTCAGGTCAGGACCGGACCAGGCGGGCGATCGCCGCCGAGGCCTCCCGTACCTTGCGGTCGGCCTCGTCACCACCGGCCGCCGCGGCCCGCACGACGCAGTGCGTCAGGTGCTCATCAAGGAGGCCCAGCGCGACCGACTGCAGCGCCTTCGTCGCCGCCGACACCTGAGTCAGGATGTCGATGCAGTACTCCTCCTGCTCGACCATCCGCTGCAGCCCCCGGATCTGGCCTTCGATGCGGCGTAACCGCTTGAGGTGGTCGTCCTTGTTGCCGATGTAGCCATGACCGACGTCCATAAACCCTCCAACACCAATACCCACTAGGGGTATCCTGAGTCGAAACGCTATACCGGTACCAGGTATCGGTCAAGGAGCGGCCGGCAGGGAGCCGGGATCGCCAGGGCGAACCCGCGGAAGATCCCGGCTCCGGTCAGGTGACGGTCAGGTGACGGTCAGCCGACGGACAGGGTCACGGCGGCGGTGTGCAGTACCGCCGCGGTCTGGAACTGCACGAACACCCGCCAGTTGCCGGCTTTCGCCATCATCGCCTCGAAGGACAGCACCGGACCGCCACCCGCAGCGCTGGTCGTGCCCACCGGGTGCAGATGAGCGAAGGCAAGGTCGCCTTCGTGGAAGGCACTCAGGTGCGCGTAGGTGTCCAGGTAGGGCTGCAGGTCGGTGACGGGCGTGCCCTCCTTGGACACCGTGACCGTCAGCGTGTGCGCCGCCCCGGCCATCACCTCACCGGCCAGGGTCAGGGTGTAGCCGTCGACCTGTGTCGTGGTCGATGCGGGCGGCAGCGGCGTGACGGCGGACCTCCCGGCAACGGTGACCGGCTGGCTGAGGACCAGCGGCAGGTCCTGCCCCGAGCTGTTCGTGGTGATGAACGAGGCGTAGACCCGGTACGAGCCCGGCTGCACCGCGTCAAGGGGCACCGTCCAGGTACCGTCGCCGGCCATGGTCGGGTGCACGTGCTGGAAGCCGGTGAGATCGGACCGGACCAGATAGAGGTGCATCAACCTGGTCTGATCCGGCCTGAACGCGGTGACCGGTGCACCAGTTCCGCCCACGATCTGGAACCGGAACGAGGTCGGCGCATCGGCTGGCAGCGAGGACACAGCCGGGACGAACCGGAAACCGGATGCCTCGGCGGTCAGGCCGTCGCCCACCGGCTGTTCCGCCGTACCTGCCATACCTGCCATCCCGGCGTGCCCCGATGCAGACGGCGCCATCATCGTGGGCGCCATCATGGTGTGTTGCATCGTCGGCGTGGTCGTGGAACCACCGCCACAGGCGGTGACCGTCAGTCCGACGGCAACGGTCACACCGGCCGCCACGAACACGGACCGGACACGGGCGTGCGAACGCGACAAAATCGACATCGACATCAAGAATCTTCCCGGACGGCACGCGACGCTCGCGTGCGGGTGGACGGACACGTCAGCCGACCCGAGCCCTCGCTCCGGTCAGCGACGCCCTGTCACGTCCGGGACACGCACAACCTCACCAGCAGACACGAACCAGCCGGCGGTGGGGCGCGGCACCTATGACCCGCACGGTCGGCACCGGCGTTCCACAGCCGGACGGGCCACGCCCACGCGACCACGCCGAGCAGAAGGGCCAGCAGCCAGGCCAGCCCTGGCCGGGGAGGTGACGACACGCACAACGTGCCATGGCCGCGGCCATCACCTCTGACCACGGCCGGCGTCTGGGACACCGCGGACACTGCGGACAGTGCGGGAAGTGCGGGAAGTGCCTGGCCGGTGGCCGGGAGGTACATCGCCATCTGCGCCATCTGCGCCATCGCGGCGGCCTCGTGGCCGGTGGCCGAACCGTGTACCGCCATCCTCGACCCCGCCGCGGCGCCACCGCCTGGGCATCCCTGCCCGGCCAGCACGCCGTGCATGACGAACAACCCGGCCAGCACCACGTATGCCAGCACCAACCGGCCGGTCGCCCGCGCCGGTGCGGTCCTACTGCCCACGGGGCTCCCTTCCCGATCGGCATTCCCAATCGGCCTTCCCGATCGGAACCGGCAATCCGGGCCGCGCAAGCGGCGGCTCCGCGTGGCACGGCGACCACCTGACATCGTAGTCGATCTACGTGGGCACCGCTGCTCGCACGCTCGGTGCTTGCGACGCCCACTATTGCGAATTTCTTGCATCTGAGAATATTGTGCGTCTAGGTTGTGCTGTCGCCCCGCCGATGAAAGCAGGTCGCTCATGACCACGCGCTCGCTCGCCACGCTCCCCCCGGCCGGCTCGTCCACGTCCCGGTGGCAACGTGTGCGCGGCTCCATGACCCGCCGTGAGTGGAGCCGCACGGCCGGCATGGCCGCGTTCATCCTGGCCCTGCACGTGATCGGCTGGTTCGTCCTCGTCGCAATCGTCGCGCCAGAGCACTACAGCCTGGGGACCAAGACCTTCGGCGTCGGTATCGGGGTGACCGCCTACACCCTGGGGATGCGCCACGCCTTCGACGCCGACCACATCTCGGCCATCGACAACACCACCCGTAAGCTCATGAACGACGGCCAGCGACCGCTGTCGGTCGGCTTCTGGTTCTCTCTCGGCCACTCCACCGTCGTCTTCGCGCTGGCGTTCCTGCTCTCGCTGGGCGTCAGAAGCCTGGCCGGTCCGGTAGGTGATGAGAACTCCGAGCTGCACAACGTCACCAGCCTGATCGGCACCACCGTCTCCGGCATCTTTCTCTATATTATCGCGATCATCAATATTGTTATCCTTGCCGGGATCTGGCGTGTCTTCCGGCAACTGCGCACCGGCGTCTTCGACGAGGCAGCGCTGGAGGACCAGCTGAACAACCGCGGCTTCATGAACCGTCTACTGGGCCGGTTGATGAAATCAATCACCAAACCCTGGCAGATGTACCCGTTGGGCGTGCTGTTCGGCCTCGGTTTCGACACCGCCACCGAGATCGCCCTGCTGGTGCTCGCCGGCTCCGGCGCCGCTTCCGGCCTACCGTGGTACGCGATCCTGTGCCTTCCCGTCCTGTTTGCCGCGGGAATGAGCCTGCTCGACACCGTCGACGGATCGTTCATGAACTTCGCCTACGGCTGGGCATTCTCAAAACCGGTCCGTAAAGTTTACTACAACCTCACCATCACCGCACTGTCGGTGGCTGTCGCCGTCATCATCGGCACCATCGAACTCCTCGGGCTCATCGCCGAGAAACTCTCGCTGCACGGTGCATTCTGGGACTGGATCAGCGGCCTGGATCTGAACATCGTCGGTTTCGTCATCGTCGGTATGTTCTTCGCCACCTGGGCTATCGCGCTGGCTGTGTGGAAAATCGGCCGTATCGAGGAGAAATGGACCGTCGACAGCTGATTGCGCCCGGCAGGAGGGAGGGTCGCGGCGTCGCGGGTCGATCCCGGGCAGGCCGGGCTCCACGACCAGCCGGCGATCGCCCGTCCCCGGTGCCAGTCGGGTTCGCAGTCAGTCGGGTTCGCCGAGATCGAGTTGGAACCAGACGGTTTTGCCGGTGCGGGTGGGTCTGGCGCCCCAGTCGGCGGCGAATCCGGCAACGAGTTGCAAGCCTCGACCGCCTTCGTCGTCGGCGGCGGGGTGCAGAAGGCGGGGGACACGGCTGTCGTTGTCGGAGACTTCGACATAGAGGGCGTGGCGTCCCCGGCGGATAGCGAGTTCGAGGGGGGTGGCGGCGTAGCGGATGGCGTTGGTGACCAGTTCACTGACGAGAAGTTCGGCGATGTCGAGGAGCTCGGGGAGTTTCCATTCGGTAAGGCTGGTGGTGGCGACACTACGGGCGATCTTGGCGGCGCGGGGTTCCGGGGTGAGGACGACGGTGTTGGTGTAGGCGGTGGTCGGAGTGGCGGCGTGGACGAGGAGAAGTGCGACGTCGTCGTCATAGCCGTCGGTGCGGTCGAGGAATGTCAGAAGCCGGTCAGCGGTGGCGTCCAGGGTGCCGGGGCGGGCCAGGACGCGTAGGAGGTGGCCGGTGCCTTCGTCGATGTCGATGGTGGCGGATTCGACGAGTCCGTCGGTGAACAGGGCGAGGGTAGAGCCCACGGGGAAGCGGTAGCGGGTTTCGGTGACGGTCTGGCGGCCGACGCCGAGGATGACGTCGTGGGTATCCCCACCGCCGTCGAGGAGGTGGACCTGGCCGTCGGGGTCCCGCATGGCAGGGGGCAGGTGGCCGGCGTTGGCCACGGTGATGCTGGCGGTGGCGGGTTCCCAGATGGCGTAGATCGCGCTGACGAGCGTGCCGTCGGGCCCGGTTCCGATCGCGCGAACAAGATCGTCAAGGTTGGTGAGTACATCGGCGGCGGTCAGGTCGAGGGCGGCGAAGGCGCGGACGGCGGCACGTACCTGGCCCATGGCGGCGGCCGCGGTCAGGCCGCGGCCCATGACGTCGCCGATCACCAGGGCGACCCGCCCTGCGGACAGCGGGATGACGTCGAACCAGTCGCCGCCGACCTCGGTGCCGGCGGTTCCGGGTTCATAACGCCAGGCGACGTCCAGGCCTTCGACGGTGGGTACGTCGCCGGGCAGCACGCTGCGTTGCAAGGTAATCGCGGCGGCGCGTTGCCGGGCGTAGGCGCGGGCGTTGGCGATCGCGGACGCGATCCGGCTCCCCAACTCCCCGGCGGTCCGCGCGTCCACGTCGGTGTAGATCCGCCCGGACGGACCCAGGCCGAAGTGGACGACACCGTGAAACTCACCCCCCGCCACCAGCGGCACTGCCAGGCCGGAACGGATACCGAAATGCCGGTGATAGTCCTCTGTGCCGGGAATCGCAATGCGGTCGACCATTTCCTGGTCGAACGTCAAATGGATGGGGCGCCCCAGCGTGAGCGCGAGGTGTCCAGGAGTACCAGGCCACATCTTGAGAAGGCGTCCGGCGGTGGCGTCAGCTCCGGGCAGGGGCGGAGCCCCAGGCAGGTGCGCCCAGACCACTCTGCGCATCAGCAGCGGGTGCGGCCTCGCGTCGGGGTCCATCGGCTCGTCGGTCAGCAGGACCACGCACTCGTCGGTGAACTCCGGGACGACGAGCTCGACCAGCTCCTGCAGGGTCGCAGCCAGGTCCAGCGACGCTCCGACCAGCCCGCTGGCCCGGCCGAGCAGCCGCAGCCGCCGCTCCACCGCATCACGCTCGGCTTCTGCCCTACGCTGATCGGTGACATCGACCACCGCCTGACCGACCGCTACCGTTGCGCCGCAACAATCCCGCAGCGGGTAGCAGGAGACACGGTGGATGCGTTCCTCGGGCCAGCGGAGCCGGGTCACGTCGATGATCTCCACATCGAGGCTAGCCTGCCCGGTCGCCAGTACGTGGCGGGCCATGTCCCATGCGGCGGACGCCACCTCGGGCATCACCGCGGGTGCGGGCCTGCCCACGATCTCCTCGGCGGTCAGCCCAGTCAGCGCGAGCATCGCCTGGTTTACCCGAAGTACCCTCAGCTCGCGGTCAAAGATCGTCAGGGCGATCGGGACAACCTCGAACAGCTCACCGGCTAAGGCCGACACAGCCAGCTTCCCCGACCCCGCCGTGGTGGGCGGTCCCGGGGGACCCGACTGGCTGTTCATCGATTCATCGACGTGTTGTACCCCCGAAGCCGTGGCGTCGCATCCAGGTGCTCGTGCACTTCCCGTGCTCGTCGGCACCAAACGTCCAGGTGGCCGCCGCGCTGATGCAGGGCCGGGTCCCGTGACACCTCCCCGGCCGCCTACCGTGCGTCACCAACCGTTCTGGACGTCGGCGGGACCCCGGTCGCCGGCCGAACTCGCCAACGCCGGCCCGGGGACTCCGGTAGGTCATCCATGTATTACGCGGACGCGATCCGCATCGAGTTCGGGTTGTGACACTGCGAACCTAACGTCGCAGCAGCGTCCCTGGCCTTCGGACCGGTCGAGCAACCTCGTGCCGACAAACCGGTGGCGACCTGCGTCGCCGTCAGCTGCCGCCGCAGGGCAACGCTGGCAACCCTGTCGGGTGCAGACTGACCATGTGGACACCATGGACTATCCGAACCTGATCCGCCATGAGGGCGAGGCGCTGCTGAGCGCCGTGACCGGCAACCTCGACCGCCCGGTGCCCACATGTCCCGGCTGGGATGCCCGCCGGCTTGTCGGTCATGTCGGACGTGTGCTGGAGGCCCAGACGACCCACATACGCCGGGCGACGACGCAGCCGCCGGAGCGGGTCGGACCGCCGCCGACCGACGACACCGAACTGATCGACTACTACCATCAATGTCTCGACCTGGCGGTCGACATCCTCACCTCGGTCGACGCCGACCTGCCCGCGTGGAACTTCACGCTGGCGCCGAAGATCGCCCGATTCTGGCCCCGCAGGCTGGCACACGAACTGCTCGTACACCGGTACGACGCGGCGAACTGCGCCGGCCTGACATGGACGGTCGAGCCGACCTTCGCCGCTGACGGGGTGGACGAGGTGCTCACCGTCCTGCTTCCGGCCGCCAGGGCGGCCGGGGTGATGCCGGTCGCCGCCGACGGAAGCGCGCACGTACACCTCACCGACACCGATGGGGAATGGCTGGTCCAGTTGGACGGCACGACGGTCGAGGTGAGCGTCGGCCACGCGAAAGGGGACGGGGTGCTGCGCGGACCGGCCGACAAGGTACTGCTGGCGCTGTGGGGACGGGTGGCGCCGGACTCGGACGGCCTCACAGTCCTCGGTTCCGCAGAACTCATCCAAGCACTGCTGCCTGGGCGGTGACACAGGGTGTCCGGGATGGCGGATTCGACGCCGATTCCGGCCGCTCTGAATAGCACGCCGGCGGGATAGCAAGAACCGCAACGTGGCTGTTGACAGGTATTCGCCGCAGCAGCGAAGATTCGACCATGGCGACT
>NZ_CAUVXI010000173.1:0-12105 GCF_963555845.1 Protofrankia sp. Cas8
ACCATGTCGCGCTGACCGCTGCGGGAGCGGCTTTCCTGGTCGAGGCCCGTCAGATCCTGGCCCAAGTGGAGCGGGCCACGACGGTCGCCCGAAGTGCGGTGGGAGCCACCCCCAGGCTGCGGGTCGGCATCATCGACGCCAGCTATGACTCGATGCCGCAGATCCTGCATGAGGTTCAGGCCAGGTACCCGCGCCTGGTGATCCATCAGATCGAAGCCGGGGTACCCGAGCAGTACCAACAGCTGGTCGCCGGTCGGCTGGACGTGGGTATCGGCAGAGCAGCCCTGGCACCGCCGGAGGTCGCCTCGGTGCTGTTCCGTCAGGATCCGCTGGGCGTCCTGGTTCCCTATGGGCACCGATTCGCACGCCTTGCGGGCGTACCCGTCGCCACCCTCGTGCAGGAGCCGCTCCTGCTCGCCGAGGACAAGCAGGCGCCAGAGTTCAACCAGTTCGTGGTTGAGGTGTGCCGATCAGCCGGTTTCACACCCACCGCGTATGAGGGCACGGTGGAAAGCGTCCGCGCGGCGGCTGATCTGGTCTCGCAGGGGCGGTGCCTGTACTGCGTGCCGGCCTCGTGCATCTCGGCGCTGCCGGGGATCATGTGGCGGCCGTTGATCGAGCCGGTTTCGTACTATCCGTGGTCGATTCTGTGGCGGGCAGCCGACGATTCCGGTGATGTACAGGCCATTGTCGCCTGTGCTCGGGCCATGTCCCAACGTCTGGGCTGGCTTGCCTCGCCGCAGCCGACGAGTTGACCGGGGCATCGGGCCCCCCCGGCCCGTCGTCCGCCTGAGTGGGGGGCTTCGTCTGATCGACGAACGGGCCGGGCGGAGCGGACGAGTCGGGTTCGGCTGGTCCGTCCGCGAGCCGGCTGGTCGCGAGCCGGCTGGTCGCGAGCCGGCGTAGCTGGATGATGCGTCCCGTTCCGGGGATGGCGACGATGAGTATCCCGCCGACCGCCGCAAGCAGCAGTGCGATGCCCAGCGGCAGACTTCCCTGGGCGCCCAGGAAGGAGATGCGGGCGGCCTGGAGGTTCTGCAGTACAAAGATCAGCAGTAGCAGCAGGACGAACGCGGCTGCGACCAGGGCGACCCACCAGCCGCCGATCCGGGTGCGGCCCACAGCGAACCGACGCCGCTCGGCGTCCGGGGACGCTGGGCGGGCTGAGCCTGCCGGGGTGGTGTTCATGCGTGCACCTTCAGTCTGAGGAGCAGGGTCCGCGGGGTCGGTGGGCGTGATGATGACGCATGTGGTCTTATCGGTGCCCGGCCCACCGACTGCTGCGCTGCCCGGAGACCAGGTGGTAGGCGATCAGGAGGGCGCCGGCGCCCGCGATGGCAGTAAGCCAGGTGGAGAGGTTGAAGAACCCCTGGATACCGGCGACATGGAACACCCTGGTGGCCAGGAAGCCGCCCAGCAGTGCGCCGGCGACACCGATCAGGGTGGTGATGATGATGCCTTCACGGTCCCTGCCGGGGACCAGCACTTTGGCGATTACACCGGCTACCATGCCGAGGACGATCCACGCGATGATGCCCATGACCCACTCCTAAAAATGCGGTGCAGCGACGACCGCGTTCGGTCGCCGCAAGATCGCGATCGTGGGCTGTCGCGCTGTTCGTCTCCAGGACATCTCGGAAATGGCAATACGGAAAGGATCAATCCGAACAGAGCTCATCACTGCGACCGATTGCCGGGCATTCGGGCATCCGGGCGGCGGGCGGCGCAGTCGCCTGTTCGGGGTTGTGGGTTGCGGGTTGCGGGCTTGATGTGCCTCCTGGTGGTCGACAACCGGCTGTCTGCGCTGTACCGTCAGACTCGCTAGGACATAGCCGGCCTGAGAGCGGAAACGCCGCGCACCTGCCGCGGGACCGTGAGCGCCTCGCGCACGCTCGGGCACGACCAGCGATCGTCCATGGGACGTCAGCTGTGAATGTGTCCGCCTGTTCCGAACAGCCTCGTGTTGCCATCCCCATCGACCTGTCCCCGCTGGTCCAGGTGGGGCCCGTCATCCAAATCATCGGTGGCGGTCGCATGTGCCCCGACGGTCAGCTACTCGACGGGAACAGGTGAGTGTGATGGAAGATCGACGCGACGTGCTCGACGTTCTCCTGGTTCGGTCGGACGATGCGGACCGGGCCCGAACCCTGGCCCAGATCGAAGCGAACCACGCCGTTCAGCGCCTCAGGATTATCTATGATTCCGCGGACCTGGCGGGGCTCGTGCCAGGGCCCAGCGGCTCCGGGGCACACCCATGGCGCGTTTCTCGTGCTCAGTCCGCCGCCGGGATTCGGATCTTCACGTCACACCGCGATCAGGTCACGACCGTCTACGTTCGCGACGTGGTCGGGTTTGCCGCTCCGGCGCTCCGCGCAGCCCTTGACAATGGAATGCACGCTCGGCAACCCCTCCTGGTCGTTGACCTCGATGGGGTGTCCTTCCTCGATGCGGCGGGACTCGATGTGCTGGTTGGCGCCGCCGCCCAGGCAGCGCGCCGAGGAAAACGGATCAGTGTCCGCGGCGCCCACCCCACGGTCTATCAAGCGTTCGTCGTCGCCGGCCTGGTCGCGATGCTCGATGTACACCCCGCAATGTCGAACGCCTAAGAGAATGGGGAGTCTCATGACCATGACCGACAGTGGTGGCCACAAGGTCCAGGATTGTGATCTTGAAAAACTCAAGGGTATCGGTCCCAGGTACCGGGAGATCCTCGAGGAAATCGGTGTCGCCTCGATCAAGGAGTTGCGCCATCGCAACGCCGCCCATCTGAAGCAGATGATCGAAAAGCGTCACGGAGCGGTCGTGGGACTCTCCGAGCACCAGATGGAGACCTGGATTGAAGAGGCGAAGGCCTTCAAGGAATAGCACCTCGCCGGACGCCGGCCGGGTGGATCCGGTCCACCCTCCTCATCCGCTGCTGGCGGAGAAGACCACCATGGGCCCGGACGGAACACGAAACCCTCGCCTAAATCCTCGTTGGGCACCGCGCGGATCGGGCGGACTGACAGAAGAAGCGGGCTGTGACCCTGAAAAGCGGCAGATGCGAGGCGGCATGCGTCGCTGGAAGAATACTCCACAAGACGACAGGGTTGCGCTCCGTCCGTCGTTGACGGCATCGCGATGGCAAACCTTTGCCGCATGTCGAAGCGGAGATATCGAGATGTGCCTTCCCGCCAGGTGGGTTGAGCTCCGCGGTGCGCACCCGGGATGAGCGCGAGACAAAGGGGATCTGCTCCGATTTCCCCACCCCCGGGCGAGGGGAAGCCCGACTGAATCAAGATTTCCACCGCTGCGTCACGCAGAAAGGAACAGTCATGGGTATAGGATTGAGCCTGGCGGTGTTCGCACTCGGCGCCATCCTCGGCTTCGCTGTGAGTGCCGACCCGTCGGGGCTCGACATTACGATGGTCGGTCTGATCTTCATGCTGGTCGGCGCCATCGGTTTTGGCGTGACGCTCTACCGGGAACGGTGGCGGCGGCACATCGTCGAGGAGTCAATGGAGGCCGGAACGGCCCCGCCGGTCATGTTCGAGGGTGACGCCATCCTTGATTGGCGGCCGGAGCCGCCGCAGCCCGAGGTAGTCGTGCACGAGAACATGATCGTTTCTGCTGACCGGCGCGATCGGGAGACCCGGACCACGCCGAGCAGAGCCGAGGCCGTTGATGGTCAACGGCCCGTCCAGGGTTTTGTGGACGGGGCCAGGTAGTCGCCCGCGTCGGCCCGTCGGTCTTTCCCGCAAACATCAGCGTGAGCGCACCGGCTTGGGTCGGCTGGGGCCTGCCACGGGTACGAGGCGCTGCTTGCCGAGGCGGGATGGCAGCCACAGCGCGGTGGCGAGCATGACAACTCGGGCCAGTTCCGGGCAGTCCTGGCTGTGCAGCAGCCAGCCAGTCCGCTTGGAGCGCCCGGCAATAGGGGCGTGGATCAAGGAGTGAGGCTGGGGTTCGTGTGCATCGCAACGCGGCGAGGTGCGTGCCCCGGCCCCGCGACGCCGGGTCCCTATTGCCGGTCGCTCTTAGCGGTTATCTCGTGTTTTGCAGTTTCGCGGTTTCGCGGTCTTGGTCGTGCCTTCGGATGGAGCTGAGCGCTGTCAGTGGTTCAGGTTCTCACCTCAGCGCGTGGTCGTCGTTGCGGTGGGGCTCGGGTGGGAGTTGGTCGGCCTGGGCGAGGTCGGCGGCGGCGACGCACTCGTCCGCGGCGAGGTCTGCGAGGTCGGCGAACTTGGCCCTTCCGGCGGGACGCTCGATCCCGACGCCGTCGGCCACGGGGGCGTGCTCACCTGCCGGGCCGGCTCGGTCGTCGGGTCGCCGCCCTGGGTCGGGACGGGCAGCGGCGGTGCCGTCGCGATGGGCTGCTTGCTGGCTGTCATGTTGGTCGTTCGCGTAGGGGCATGGGAGACGGCTTCTGCGGTCGAGGTGATGGTCGTCGATTCACCCGCGACCGTCGGGAACGGCTCAACGGCCGTCGTGGCGGGCGCTGCCGCGGCGGCCGCGGCCGGACTGTCGCCGGCGGAGGTGAGTACACCGGACAGAGCGAGTGCGGCGCCGATGACCGCCGCGGCTGCCGCGGACGCAAGGAGTAGTCCGCGCCGGCCGCCGGCATCGTGCGACCCGACCGGCTCCCGCTCCGGCGCCGCTGTCCCGGTCACCAGCGGCTCACCGCGCAGTGGCGCCGGAGCGGTGTCCACAGCGAGCGCGTCGACCTCGTCCACGTCCACCCTCGCCGGGGGGCGCTCGCTCACAAACTCCGGGACTGCCTTCGTCGTGCCCGCGATCGGGCGCAGCCTGCGCCGGACCTCCACCAACGACGGCCGGTCCGCCGGCGCCCGGTCCAGCAACGCCCCCAACAGCGGCTCCAGCGGGCCCGCCAACTCGAACGGCCGTCGCCGCCCCTCCACAACGGCCGCCAGCACCGCGTAGGTTTCGGGACCCTCGAACGGGGATGGCCCTCGACCGCCGCGTACAGCGTCGCCGCCAACCCCCACAGATCGCTCGCCGGCGATCCGGACGATCCACGCACTCGCTCCGGTGCGATGTACCCGGGTGACCCCATCAGCGTCCCCGTAGCGGTCAGGGTCGTGTCCCCCTCGATTGCCGCGATCCCGAAGTCCGTCAGCCGCACCCGCCCGTCCCCGGCGAGCAGAATGTTGCCCGGCTTGATATCCCTGTGCAGCACCCCAGCCGCATGCGCCGCACCCAGCGCCTCGGTCAATGCCAATCCGATCGCCGCCACCCGGGCCGGCGGCAGCGGTCCATCCGTGCGGATCACATCCCCGAGGCTGTCCGCATCGACCAGCTCCATCACGATCCAGTGCCGGTGTGCCTCTTCGACCACGTCGAACACGGTCACGATCGCCGAGCTGTGCAACCGGGCCAGTGCCCGGGCCTCCCGCAGCACCCGTGAGCGGATCGCCTCCCGGTCCTGCTGGGTACCGGCGAACGGAACGAGGATGATCTCTTTTACCGCTACCGGTCGCTGCAGTAACTCGTCCTCACCGCACCAGACGACCCCGGCGCCGCCACGCCCGATCGGACTGTCCAGCCGGTAACGACCGCCGATAACTCGCCGGTCGGCACCGGGCGTCGTCACGGCACCCGGTGGCTGGAGCCGCACCGTGCCCACCCCGCCACCTGGGCCTGGGCGTCTACACCCGGGCGTGGACGGCGGCCACCGGTCCCCGTCCGCATGATCAGCAGCATGGCTACACCAGGGATCGCGGTGATTCGGGTGGAGATGTCGACGAATGTGCTGAGGGACTGGCCGTGGAAGACGATCTTGGCCGGCCGGCTGCCGAGGAGCGCGCTGACGATACCCGACACTATCCACGCGATGATGCCCATAATTTGCCCTTACCATTGGTTTTGGTCGGCCATTTCTGGTATACCTGGCCGGCGGCGAAGAAATCCATCCGGGCGGCATATACGGATGGTTGTGAACGTGGGCGTGCGTTGTCGCGTGAATGAGTCGTCGTCGTTTGGTCGCGTTTCCCCATAATGACAGAGCCGCGGCGGAACCGTTTGGTAATCGACACCTCGACACCATCGCCGTTCGCTTTTCTGCTGCTCACCGCGGGTTCAGGCGGTGCGTCAGTGTGGGGACGTCGGGCCAGATATCATGATCACTGGCAGGATGGGTCAGGACCCCACCTGAACGGCGGGGACACGGCGACGGGGATGGCGGTACGAAGGCGATCGGGCCGGTCGGGAAGCGTCACAGATGACGTCCTGTAGACGATCACTGATCGTGCTCGAGCGTGAGCAGCACACTCGCGGTCCCGCGGCAGGTGCGCGGCGTTTCCGCTCTCGAGCCGGCTATGTCCTAGCTACTTTGACCATATAGCGGGGACACCCGGTTGTCGACCACCACCAGGGGTACGAAGGACACCGCAGTTCCACTCCGGTTGGGCACGTGCGCGGCATCGTCGAGGGAGCCGGCCGGAGCCTGCGGCGATCGGCCGACGACTGCCTGATCTCTCTTGAGATCAGGTGCCCTCTCGCCCCCCGGCTGCCTGCCGGGCGCGGGCGCGGCGCACGGCCTCCTCCACCAGTATCCGAGATACCTCCACAACCTTGATGTGCTGGGACTGACTCATCGCCCGCAGCCGGTCGAACGCCTCCTCGGGGCTGGCCCCCGTCCGGCTCATGATGATTCCCAGTGCCTGGTCGATGACCGCCCGGCTGGTCAGCGCCTCGCGCAGCTGGGCGGCCAGCCGTTGCGACTGAGCAAGGACCTGGGCGTTGTGCACCGACACCGCCGCCGGCCGCGCAAACAGCTCGCCGATCGCCACCGCCTCAGGCCCGAACGCGTTCTTGGCGTGGGCGTACACGTTCATCGCTCCCACCAGCTGATCGGGTAGTAGCAGCGGCAGCGACAGCGCGCTGTGCACGCCCATCCGCCCGACCCGCGGACCGAACCGTGGCCACCGTGCCTCCCCGCCCAGCGACCCCGACATCTGCGTGCGCCGTGACTGGACCGCCAGCAGGCACGGCCCCTCTCCCAGCCCGTATTGCACGTCATCCACCGCATGCACGAACGCGGCGCTGGCCACCACGGTCTGCGCCCGGTCGTCCTCCAGCATCGTCAGGCCGGCGCCATCGGCCCCGGGAATCGCCTGCACTGCAAACTCCGCGATGTGGATCAGCGTCTCGCGCAACGGCCGGTGCCCCGTCAGTAGCCCGGACAGTCCCGCCAGGCTCGCCGTCAGATCGCCGTCATCCACCGCAACCCCCTGACCGGTCGGCACCGAAAACACATCGCCGCTACTCGAACCGTAGACCAGTGACAAGCGGCAGGTGCCGGACAAAGCAGCCTCTTCCAGACCGCTCTCGGGGCTGTGGTCAGGATAGGCGGTTGCGGTGTCGTCGACCGGCGCATTGATCCGACATCCTGAGCTGGGACGGCCGGCAGCCTAGCCGGCCGCTGTCCGTGCCACGGCGCATGGTCGACTTCGCGGATCCGCAGGCCGGCCTTCGGGGCAAGGCGCCCGGCACCGACGCGCCGCCCGTCAAGGCAGGTCCCTTTCGAGGCGCTGCCGGCGAGCGACGATGTCGCGGGCGACCTCGTCCGCGGTTTGTCCGCAGGCGAATGCATGGGCACGCAGCCGCACCAGGGCCTCCTGCGCGCTCACCTCGAGCTGTACCATCACCATCCCCGTCGCCTGGTGAATCTCGGCCCGGTACATCGCGCACACCTCCGACGGCAGGTCGGCCGCGCCTGCCGCCCCATCGGCCGGCAGGTTGATGAGCGTCAGAGTCGCGATGTCGGCGACGACCAGAGCGTCCGCCAAGGGACCACGTCCCAGCCCGCCCGGTTCGGCGCGCACGAGGCCGAGCGTCCCCAGCCTGATGGCGCCGATCTGCAGCGGGAAGGCGAAGACTGCTCGGACGTCGGCGGCCAGGGCCGCGGCCGTGAACATCGGCCAGCGACCTCCGGTCGAACCGGTCAGGTCCCCGACCAATACCGGGCGCCCGTCCCGGATGGCGTCCCAGCAGGGACCCTCCCCGATGGTGAACTGGATATCGCCGAGGCGGGCGGTCGCGGCGTCACTCGCAACAACGGAGCCCAGCTCATCAAGGCCAGTCAGCAGCGAGATCGCCGCCCCGTCCACCGGCAGGACCGAGACGGCACCGGCGCACAGCCGCTTCACCGCCGAGCCGTCCGCCGAGCCGCCTGCCACCAGGGCATGCAGAGTTCTTCGGACGCGATCGGGGTCACCCACGCGCTCCGCGGCGGCCGCTGTGGGCACGCCACGCACCAGGACCGATTTCCCTGTCCGTGACCAGGTGTTTTTCCAGAGCCAGCTGCCGATGCCCGGCGTACTCACGGCCGCTGGCCGTCGCCGCGACGTCCTGCCCACCCCCGGAATACGCGGGACCTTTCCCACGACACCCGGCTGCACCATCAGCGGTCATGGTCATCCCTCTCAACCGATATACCTATCAGCGAGAAGGAACCCGGAACAGGCGTACGGACCAGACCAGGACGAGAACACGGCCACGCTGATGTGCAGAAACCACGTTACGCCACCGGCCGCCACCGGCCGCCACCGGCCGTCGCCGGCTGGATGACGTGATGTGTCTACCTGACTGTGCCCTTGACGTTTTCGCCAGCCTGCTTGAGATGGTCGCCGGTCTGCTCTTCGGCACCTTCTACTTCCAGGTCCCGGTCGGCGGTGACCCGGCCGGTGGTTCGCCGGGTGTTTCCCTTGATCTGCCGAAGCGTGTTCTTAATCGTGTTGATCAGACTCATGGGTATCCTCCTGCAAGACTAACTGCCGCGGGCCACGCCGCGGTCCGCGGCGGCCGGTGGGGGTCAGAACCGGGCGCGGCTACGTCCGCGGCTGTGGTTCTGGCTGTGGCTACGGTTGCCGGTCACCACTTGCACGATCACGAGCAGGATCACCGATCCGATGATTGCGGTGACCCACGTGGAGAGGTTAAAGAAGTTGTTGAGAGAATGGACGTGGAACACGACCTTGGCGAGCCAGCCACCCAGGAGCGCCCCGACGATCCCGGTGATCCCGGCGATCCCGGCGAGAACCCAGCCGGTACGCTGTCCTGTGACTCTTTCTGCGATGAGTCCGGCGACCAGCCCGAGAACGATCCACGCGACAATTCCCATGACAACCTTTCATCTTGTTATCCTGATCATGGTCTACCCGCATCCCTTCGGACTAACCTCGACATCCCCTGTCGATTCGGCACGGGTCGGCCGACCAGGCGAAAAACAGCCGTCTCCGGACCCTGGCTGGGCGCTTCGGGCGGATTGGGTCGGCTGTGTGCGCCAAGAGCAGGTGCCGGCCGGTGGGCCGCCGTCCCCGTCCAGACGCCGGTGCCCCGGCTGGGCAGGACAGACGTTCGGGCCAGTTTTTCGCCGGCCGGCAGCGGGATCACACCATGGCTGTTGGCAGGAGCCGGTCCGGCCTGTGACGTTCGGATTGTGAGAGGAATTTGTTTTTGGAAGTCGGAGGCCATGTGAAATTCGTCTCGGCGAGAATTCCGACAAAGATCGTACCTGGTCGAGTGGAATACACCCGTGCCAGCGGTCGGCGAGCCGGGAACGGCCACATTATAGTCCCTGTTAGACCGCCTCGGCAAAGCTTCGGACCACTGTAGTCCGAGGACTACGCAATGGAAAGAGGCGGCGGTAATGGTGCATACTGTTTCACACTTCATCCAACGGCCGGTTCGTAATACTGCCGGTGGTGCCAGGAACAGTACGTGCTCTCCGACGTGCGGGTGTGGGCACAGGCCGCGGGGAACGCCACCTACGACTCGATCGGAACCGAGGGTTTCGACACCGAGCCGCGGACCAACGCGCAGACAGACACCGTAGCGCGCCTACGCGGACAGTATCTGGGGGCAGGTCACCGACCAGGCATTCACTCTCGCGCGTTCCACCTACGTCACCGGCTGACAATTGTGCATTCGTAGGGTCGCGCGTCGCCGATCTCCTGTTACTTCTACAGGCACCCGCCGAACGGCAGTCTTTTGGCGGTGGCGAACTCCGCCTCGGCGAGACGGCCGGTGGCGTGCAGGGTGTCGAGATGGTCGAGTTCCCAGCCGAGGCGGGGCGCCGCGTCCTGAGGTGTGGCCCGGACGGTGCCGTCATCGGGCTCCAGGTTTCCCTCGATCTGGGTGGGGTCCTGCGGCAGGTAGCGGACCTGGACGGAGATGATGACCAGATCGTGCCCAGCTGCGCCCGGGCCTACCTGTCTTCGAAGGTCATCAAGGACCCGACCCTGAAGGGTTATCCCGGCGCCCCGCACGGCCTGGTCGGCACGTCCGTAGCCGGCTTGGTCGGGATGCGCCGCGCTGCGGCCCGGAAAACGCGTTGACGTGAAGCCTGGTTCAGCTCGTACTGTTCTCATATGTCGGCGGTGTGGTGACCGTTCGTCGGTTGCGCGGGGTGGCGCCGTGGTCCTCCCCCGGACCGGAGCAGCGGTGTGACAGCCTTGCCACCGTCTGGACCATTGTCCCGTCCCGCCGCCGAGAGAGACCGCATGCTGATCCGACTCCTGCGGGCCCACCTCGGCCCGTACACCCGGCCGATCACGATCGTGGTCGGCCTGCAGCTGGTGGCGACGATCGCCATCCTGTACCTGCCGACCCTGAACGCCGACATCATCGACCACGGGGTGATCACCGGCGACACGGGCTATATTCTGCGTACAGGTGGGATCATGCTCGGGGTCGCCGCCGTACAGATCGTCTGCGCGGGCGCCGCGGTGTACTTCGGCGCCCGGATCGCGATGGCGCTCGGTCGGGACCTGCGGGCGGCGCTTTTCGACCAGGTGCAGTCGTTCTCCGTCCGTGAGGTCGGTCGGTTCGGCGCACCATCCCTGATCACCCGGGCGACCAACGACGTCCAGCAGGTTCAGATGCTGGCGCTGATGAGCTTCACGCTGATGGTGTCCGCACCGATCATGTGTCTGGGCGGTATTGCGCTGGCCCTGCACCAGGACGCCAGGCTGTCGACCCTGCTTATCGTGATCGTACCGGTTCTCGGCGCGATCATCATCGCGATCGTGCGCCGGATGAAGCCGCTGGGCCGGGCCATGCAGGAGCGCCTTGACGTCGTCAACCGGATCCTGCGCGAACAGCTCAGCGGGTTGCGAGTGATCCGCGCCTTCGTCCGCGACGACTACGAGCAGCGCCGGTTCGGGGTGGCCAACGCCGAGCTGACCGACGTCTCGCTGCAGTTCGGCCGGCTGATGGCACTGATGTTTCCGCTGGTGCTCACGGTGGTGAACGTCGCCAGCGTGGCCGTGCTGTGGTTCGGCGCGCACCGCATCGACGCCGGCCAGATGCAGATCGGCGCGCTCACCGCCTTCCTCAGCTACCTCATGCAGATCTTGATGTCGCTGATGATGGCGACCTTCATGTTCATCATGATCCCTCGTGCCGAGGTGTGCGCCGAACGCATCGGGGAGGTGCTGGCGACCGAGTCCACGCTGTTGCCGCCGGTGAACCCGGTGCGTTCCCTCGACCGGCACGGCGAGCTCGAGCTGCGCGACGTCGGGTTCGGCTATCCCGGAGCCCAGGCGTCGGTGCTGCGCGGGATCAGCATTCGGGCCCGGCCCGGTCAGGTCACGGCGATCATCGGTGGCACCGGTAGCGGGAAGACGACGTTGATCGGCCTGATCCCGCGGCTGGCCGATGCCACGCAGGGTGCCATTCTCGTTGACGGCGTCGATGTCCGCGAACTCGACCCGGCGTTGCTGGCCGCCACCGTCGGGCTGGTCCCGCAGAAGCCCTACCTGTTCTCCGGCACGATCGCAACCAATCTGCGCTACGGCAACCCGGCCGCCACGGACGCCGACCTGTGGCACGCACTCGAGATAGCGCAGGCGAAGGGGTTCGTCGAGGCCATGCCCGAGGGCCTGGACAGCGTGATCGCCCAGGGTGGGACCAACGTGTCCGGCGGTCAGCGCCAGCGCCTCGCGATCGCCCGGGTGCTGGTCCGCCGCCCGGAGATCTACCTGTTCGATGACTCGTTCTCGGCGCTGGACTACGCGACGGACGCGTACCTGCGGGCCGCACTCGCCCGGGAGACCGTCGCCGCGACCGTCGTGATCGTCGCTCAGCGGGTTTCCACCATCCGCC
>NZ_CAUVXI010000174.1:0-11897 GCF_963555845.1 Protofrankia sp. Cas8
GGGCCCCGCAGGGAAGGTGAGCCCTGCAGGGAACGCGAGCCCCTTGGGAACAGATTCCTCCTTGACGGGCGTGTGAACAACCCGTGTCAGCCGAATGATGTGGCGGTTGCCGATCGTGCCGGCAGTACTGTGAACGAGCAGTGCGGGACGTACGGGACGGGACGGGACATGCTCGCTAGCAAGGCGCGACCGCAGATCCAGCACGTGCTCGATCCTCTGGGTGAGCGGTTGGCCCGGTCGCGGGTGTCACCGGATGCCGTGACCATCGTGGGCACCATCGGCGTGGTCGGTGGGGCGCTGGGCTTCTTCACCCGCGGGGTCTTCTTCGCCGGCGCTGTCGTCATCACACTGTTCGCCGTCTCCGACCTCATCGACGGACTCATCGCCCGCGCTCGCGGGATCTCCTCGCCGTGGGGTGCGTTTCTGGACTCCACCTCCGACCGGGTCGGTGACGGCGCCATCTTCGGCTCGTTGATCATTTGGTACGCCGGTGACGGTGATTCGTTGCCGCTGTGTGTGGCCGCCCTGATCTGCCTGACGGCTGGTTCGATCATCTCGTATGTCAAGGCTCGGGCGGAAGGGCTGGGATTTCACTGTGACGTCGGCTTCGCCGAACGCGGTGAGCGGCTTCTGGTCGTTCTGGTCGCCGCGGGTCTCTACGGACTGGGCGTGCCGTATCTGCTACCGGCCGCGCTGTGGTTTCTCGCCGCGGCCACGGTGTTGACGGTGGCGCAGCGGATCGTCCATGTCCATCGGCAGTACCTGGGGCGAGGCCAGGGCGCTGCCGGGCGGGCGGCCCGGCCGCCGGTCGAACCGCCCGCGGCAACGCGGGTCCACTGACGGGGCCGGCCGGCGTTGACGACTGCGCGTGCCCGGATGACGGACCTGGCCTATGCGACGGGCTGGCGGGTCGTGCGTGTCCTGCCCGAGCGTGTCGCCGCGCGGATGTTCACCGCGGCGGCCGATGCGGCCGTGCGCCGGGACGGCCGCGGAGTCCGTCGGTTGCGCGCAAACCTGGCGCGAACAGTCCCACCCGACGCCGACCTCGACGATCTCACACGAGCTGCCATGCGGTCCTACGCCCGCTACTGGCTGGAGGTCTTCCGGCTGCAGGACATGCCGCGCGAACGGATCATCAAGGGCATGCGCATGGTGGCGGAACCGCGGCTACGGGCGGCACTGGCGTCCGGCCGCGGCACCATCGCGGCGCTGCCGCACATGGGAAACTGGGAGCATGCCGGCGCGTGGCTCGCCGCGAACGGGGAACCGTTCACGACAGTTGCCGAACGGGTGGAACCGGCATCCCTGTTCGACCGGTTCATACGGTTCCGCTCCGCGCTCGGCATGGAGGTCATCGCGCTCACCGGTGGTGAGCGGCCACCCTTTGACCTGTTGGCGGATCGCCTGCTCGCCGGCGGCACGGTGTGCCTGCTGGCCGACCGTGACCTGTCCGCGGACGGGGTGCCGGTCACCTTCTTCGGAGCAACAGCCACGATGCCGCCGGGGCCGGCCGCGCTCGCGCTGCGGACCGGGGCGACGTTGCTGCCTGCCACGCTGTGGTTCGATCCGGACGGCTGGGGTGTGCGCATTCACCCGGCTGTGCCGCATACCGACGTAGCGCAGATGACCCAGGCGCTGGCAGACGCCTTCGCCGAGGGAATCGCGGCCTACCCCGCGGACTGGCACATGCTCCAACGCATCTGGCGGGACGAGCCGGCGACCGCCGCTGCGGCTGAGCCGGTTGAGCCGGTTGAGCCGGTTGAGCCGGTTGAGCCCGCATCCTGCCCGCCGCCGGCCGGAGTGGAAACATGAAGATCGGGCTGGCCTGCCCTTACACCTGGGACGTGCCCGGAGGGGTTCAGGTCCATGTGCGCGACCTCGCCGAGACTCTCATCGGGCTGGGTCACGACGTTTCGGTGATCACGCCGGTCAACGATGAGACAACCCTCCCGCCCTATGCCGTGGACGCGGGCCACGCGGTGCCGGTGCCCTACAACGGCTCGGTCGCCAGGCTGCTGATGGGGCCGGTGTCAGCCGCCCGTGTGCGCAGGTGGTTGCGGGAGAACGACTTCGACGTGTTGCACGTGCACGAGCCCACAGCGCCCAGCGTCAGCCTGCTCACCTGCATGCTTGCCGACGGTCCCATCGTCGCCACCTTCCACACGTCCAACCCGCGTTCGAAGATCCTGACGGTTGCGCACGGCGCATTGCAGCCGTCGATGGAGAAGGTCCGGGCCCGGATCGCGGTGTCCGAGGCGGCGAGGCGAACGATCGTCGAACATCTCGGCGTGGACGCGATCCTTATTCCCAACGGCGTGGCGGTGGGCACCTTCCGGGACGCCACACCGCTGCCCACGCGCCCACCGGGCGGTGCGACCGTGGTCTTCCTGGGGCGTATCGACGAGCCCCGCAAAGGTCTGGACGTGCTGCTGGCGGCCTTGCCGACGCTGGTGGCGCGGTGCGAGCGGGCGCGACTGCTGGTCGCCGGCCCGGGCGACGGCGAGGCGGTGCTCGACCGGGTGGAGCCGGGTCTGCGGGACCGGGTGCACCTGCTCGGTCTGGTCTCCGACGCGGACAAACCGCGGGTGTTCCATTCGGGGGAGATCTATTGCGCGCCGAACACGGGGCAGGAGAGCTTCGGCATCGTCCTGCTGGAGGCGATGGCCGCCGGCGCGCCGGTTGTGGCCAGCGATATCGACGCCTTCCGTCGCGTCCTCGACGACGGCCACGCCGGCCGGCTGTTCCCGGTCGGGGATGCGGCGGGGCTTGCCCATGCGCTTGCCGGGCTGCTGGCCGATCCGGGCGAGCGTGGCCGCCTCAGCGATCGGGGCCGGGCGGTGGTAACCGCCTATGACTGGCCGAGGATCGCGAAAAGTATCGTCGGAGTGTACGAGATGGTCGCCGGCGACGCGCCGGTATCGGTAGCGGTGGGTTCCCAGCAGAAGGCGATCCGTCATTCTGCTTGATCGGAGTCAATCCCCTGGCGCGGCCTCACCCGGTGTTGACTACGCTGCGCGAGGTGCCCCTAGTTGTCCTCACGGTCGCGGTCATCGTTCTGATCGCCACGTACCTCACCTGGCTCGCGAGCCGTCTCGACCGCCTCGCGGTGCGGGTCACCGACGCCCGCACGGGACTGACCGCCCAGCTGGCGCTGCGCGTGGCCGCGGCCGGGGAACTCGTCCGACAGTGCGAACTGGCGGAGCTGGGCGAGGCGGTGGCGCGGGCGCGGGCGGCGCATGCGGCTCTCGCTGCTGACGGTCCGCTGGACAACGACGCCGAAGCGGTGGAGAACAACCTCAGCCGGGCGTTGCGGTCAGCGCAGGTCGCGGCGACAGCCGATCGCGCGCCTGACGCCCTGCACGCGGTGGACGTCGCCGCGGCGAGGGTGGCCCTTGCCCGCCAGCTGCACAATGACGCGGTCCGTGATGTCCGGGCGTTGCGAAGCAGGCGGGTCGTCCGGATACTGCGCTTGTCCGGGCGCAGACCGTTGCCCGCCTACTTCGAGATCGACGACGCCCTCCCGGTGCGCAGTGGCGGAGACGGGAAGATCGACGGCGATGCTGACGGGCACAAGCCCGACGGTGGTACCTTGAATGGTGATATGACCGGATTCGCTCCATGATGCCCTTTCTGTAATGCGGCGTGCGGCATGCGGCATGCGGCGTGCGGCATGCCGTCGCGACCACTCGTCTCCGACCGCCCGTGTGCCTACCCGGGTGCCCGGGTGGGATTCAGGTGGTACTTCGGCCGTACGATGAGGCGTCCCCCGTCCGGTGCGAATGCGCACATCCGCCGGTGGCCCGGGAGGCCGAAGTCCGGTTTGTCGACGTTCGCGTGGGCAGGGACACCTGCTCCCGACGGATCCGTGTAAAGAGAGGCGAGTCATGTCCGATGGCCTGACCGCACCCGAGCCTGCGCAGCCCGACGACGGGCCCGCACGGGTGGCCGAGCCTCCCCGCTCCGCCGGTACCCAGGTGGGGACGGCCCGGGTCAAGCGGGGCATGGCGGAGATGCTCAAAGGCGGAGTGATCATGGATGTGGTCACCGCCGACCAGGCGAGGATCGCCGAGGATGCCGGGGCGGTCGCGGTGATGGCCCTGGAGCGGGTGCCGGCCGACATTCGTGCCCAGGGTGGGGTGGCTCGCATGAGCGCCCCGGAGATGATCGAAGAGATCATCGAGGCGGTGTCGATCCCGGTCATGGCCAAGGCGCGTATCGGCCACTTCGTCGAGGCCCAGGTGCTCCAGCAGCTGGGGGTCGACTACGTCGACGAGTCCGAGGTCCTCACCCCCGCCGACCCGCACCACCACATCGACAAGTGGCGGTTCACCGTCCCGTTCGTCTGCGGCGCGACCAACCTGGGTGAGGCGCTGCGTCGCATCGGCGAGGGTGCGGCGATGATCCGGTCGAAGGGTGAGGCGGGTACCGGCGAGGTGTCCAACGCCGTCGTGCACATGCGCACGATCAGAGCGGAGATCGCCCGCCTGTCGGTGCTGGACCCCAGCGAGCTGTTCGCCGCGGCCAAGGATCTGCGCGCCCCTTACGAGCTCGTGGCCGAGGTCGCGAGCCTGGGGCGCCTGCCGCTCGTCCTGTTCACCGCGGGTGGCATCGCCACGCCCGCGGACGCGGCACTGATGATGCAGCTGGGCGCCGACGGCGTGTTCGTCGGCTCGGGCATCTTCAAGTCCGGTGATCCGGCGCGGCGTGCGCGGGCGATCGTCGAAGCCACCACCATGTACAACCACGCCGACGTCCTGGTGAAGGTCTCGCGTGGTCTCGGGGAGGCGATGGTCGGCATCAGCACCGGCGAGCTGGAGCCCGCGGCCAGGTTCGCCGATCGCGGCTGGTGAGCGACCTCGGCATGATCGCCCCGGCAGCGCGGCCGGCGCGGCCGGCGCGGGTGGGCGTGCTGGCACTGCAGGGCGACGTCCGCGAGCATGTCCGGGCGCTGCGCGCTGTCGGCGCCGACCCGATGGAGCTCCGGCGCGTGTCCGATCTGGAAGCGGTGGACGGGCTGGTCCTGCCCGGTGGGGAGTCCACCACGATCGGGCGGCTGCTGCGCGTGTTCGATTGGCTGGAACCCCTGCGTGCGGCGATCACGGACGGGCTGCCGGTGTTCGGATCCTGTGCGGGCATGATTCTGCTGGCCCGCGAGGTCCTGGACGCCGCACCCGGCCAACCGCTGCTCGCAGGCTTGGATGTCGTCGTGCGGCGCAACGCGTTCGGCCGCCAGGTGGACTCGTTCGAGGCGGATATCGATCTCGTCGGTGTCGCCGGCGGCCCGGTTCGAGCGGTCTTCATCCGGGCACCGTGGGTGGAGAAGGTCGGGGACGAGGTTGAGGTTCTGGGCCGGGTTGGTGACAGAATTGTCGCGGTCCGCCAGGACAATCTGCTGGCAACGGCGTTCCACCCGGAGCTGACCGGTGACATCCGGATACACCGGATGTTCGTCGACGTTGTCACAGGCAATCGTGGAAGGCAGGGGTCGGTACAGGTGAGGGGCAGGGCATGAGCGGTCACTCCAAGTGGGCGACCACGAAGCACAAGAAGGCAGTCGTCGATGCGCGTCGTGGCAAGCTGTTCGCAAAACTGATCAAGTCGGTCGAGGTGGCGGCGAAGACCGGTGGTGGGGACCCGGCCGGAAACCCGACCTTGGCGGACGCCATTGCCAAGGCCAAGTCGCAGTCGGTGCCGAACGACAACATCGACCGGGCCGTCAAGCGGGGCTCGGGGGAGCTCGCCGGCGGCGTCAACTACGAGGAGATCACCTACGAAGCGTACGGGCCCAGCGGTGTGGCCGTCCTGGTCGAGTGCCTCACCGACAACCGCAACCGGGCCGCCTCCGACGTCCGGGTCGCGATCACCCGAAACGGTGGTACCGTCGCGGACCCCGGTTCGGTCTCGTACCTGTTCAACCGCAAGGGCGTCGTCCTGGTCCCCAAAACGCCCGGTCTGAGCGAGGATGACGTCCTGGTCGCCGTTCTCGACGCCGGCGCTGAGGAGGTCAACGACCTGGGTGACGCCTTCGAGGTCGTGTCCGAGGCGACGGACCTCAATGCGGTGCGGGTCGCCGCGCTGGGCGCCGCGCTCGCGGTTTCGGCCGCGGACCTGTCGTGGCTGCCGAGCATCAGCGTGCCGTTGGACGAGGAATCCGCCCGCAAGGTCCTCAAACTCGTCGAGGCGGTGGAAGATCTCGACGATGTCCAAAATGTCTGGTTTAATGCTGACATCTCGGATGAGATCATGGAGTTGGTCTCGGCCTGACGGGTTTTCCTCGCCGGCTGCCAGTCACCCCTCGCGCCTCACTCCTCGCGCATCGCAACGCGCGGGTGTCAGGTGCGACCTGGCGTTTCGAGAGTCGAACGGACGTTCGCGCGTGTCGCGACCGTGGCGAACCGTCCCGGGGCCACAATGGTCGACGGTAGCTGAAGTCAGGATTCAGAACGGCTGGTCCGCGGACCAGCCAGCGGGAGGGCGCTGGTGCTGGTGCTCGGTGTCGATCCGGGGCTCACGCGCTGCGGTCTCGGTGTGGTTGACGGCGGCCCCGGCCGGAACGCCTCGCTGGTTGCGGTCGGTGTGCTGCGCACGCCGGCCACCGACGACGTCGCAGCCCGGCTGTGGGCACTTGAGCAGGGCCTGGATGAATGGATCGGCCGGCACAACCCCGATGCGGTCGCGGTCGAGCGGGTGTTCAGTCAGGCCAACGTCCGGACGGTCATGGGTACCGCGCAGGCCGGGGCGGTGGCCATCGTCGCGGCGGCCCGGCGGGGCCTACCGGTGGCGCTGTACACGCCCAGCGAGGTGAAGGCCGCGGTCAGCGGTAGCGGCCGGGCGGACAAGGCCCAGGTGGCGTTCATGGTGAGCCGCCTGCTGAGGTTGCCCGATCCGCCGCGTCCGGCCGATGCGGCGGACGCCCTGGCGCTGGCCCTGTGCCACCTGTGGCGTGGCCCGGCGCTGGCCAGGATGGCGGCTGCGGTCCACGGTGGCCAGGCTGTTGGCCAGGCTGTCCGGAAGGAGACCGGTCGATGATCGCTTCTGTTTCGGGCACGGTCGCAGCCTTGTCACCCGAAGCAGCCGTCGTCGAGGTCGGTGGGGTCGGGCTGCTCGTGCAGTGCACCCCCGCGACGCTGTCACGGCTGCGGGTAGGCCAGGATGCACGCCTGGCCACCACCCTGGTCGTCCGGGAGACCGAGCTCACTCTCTACGGGTTCGCCGATGCCGACGAACGTGACGTCTTCGAAACCCTGCAGAGCGCGTCCGGGGTCGGTCCCCGGCTCGCCCAGGCCGTCCTCGGCGTGCACAGCCCCGACGGCGTGCGCCGCGCGGTCGCGGCTGAGGATCTGGCCGCTCTGACCAAGGTGCCCGGCATCGGCCGCAAGGGTGCGCAGCGCATCGTCCTCGATCTCAAGGACCGCCTCGCAGCGCCGATGTCGGTGCCCGTGGCCCAGGGTGGGAACGCCGGCGCGGACAACGGTGCCGACGCGAACAGCGATGCCGGCGTGGGCGGCGGTCCGTCGGCGGTGCCAGACAGACCCCGGGTCGCCGTTGCCGAACAGGTTCGTCTCGCGCTGCTCGGGCTTGGCTACACCGCGCGTGAGGCCGAGGACGCGCTGACCACAGTGCGCGCCAGTGACAACGGCCTGGGTGACGCTGGCGCTGTCGGTGACGATCAGGCGCCGGACACGGTAGCTCTGCTGCTGCGCCGGACGCTGGCCGCCCTGCGGCCCCGGTGATGCAGCCCGTGGATGCCGAGGGTCTGGTCTCGCCGGTGGCTGAGCCGGAGGAGCAGGCGTTCGAGGCCGGTCTGCGGCCGGGGAGCCTGGCGGAGTTCATCGGCCAGCAGAAGGTCCGCGAGCAACTTACGATCATGCTGGAAGGGGCGCGGGCCCGCGCCCGTCCGCCCGACCACGTCCTGTTGTCCGGGCCACCCGGGTTGGGCAAGACCAGCCTGGCGATGATCATCGCACGGGAGCTGTCGGTCCCGTTGCGGATGACCAGCGGTCCGGCGGTCGAACGCGCGGGAGATCTCGTCGCGATCCTCACCGCGCTCGCTCCGGGCGACGTGCTGTTCCTGGACGAGATCCACCGGATCGCCCGCCCCGCGGAGGAACTGCTCTACGCCGCGATGGAGGACTTCCGGGTCGACGTGGTGCTCGGCAAGGGCCCCGGCGCGACCGCGATCCCGCTGGACCTCGCTCCGTTCACCCTGGTTGGCGCGACCACCCGGTCAGGTCTTCTCACCGGCCCGCTGCGTGATCGGTTCGGGTTCACCGCACACATGGACTTCTACGATCCCGATGAGCTGACCAGTGTGCTGACCCGCTCGGCCGGGTTGCTGGGGGTACGTCTCACCGGCGACGGCGCCACCGAGGTTGCCGGGCGGTCGCGTGGGACGCCGCGGATCGCCAACCGGCTGCTGCGCCGGGTTCGTGACTACGCCGAGGTGCGGGCGGACGGAATCGTCACGCGCGAGGTCGCCCGGGCCGCCCTGCGCGTCTATGATGTAGACGCGCTCGGCTTGGACCGGCTCGACCGGGCCGTGTTGGAGGCGCTGGTGCGCCGCTTCGGCGGCGGTCCGGTGGGCCTGACGACTCTGGCGGTCGCTGTGGGGGAGGAACCCGACACGGTCGAGGAGGTCGCCGAGCCGTTCCTGGTCCGTGCGGGTCTGTTGGCCCGGACCCCCCGCGGGCGGATCGCCACCCCTGCCGCGTTCACCCATCTCGGTCTTGATCCCCTTGATGATGCCCTGGGACGTTCTCAGGTCCCGCGGTAAGAGTGCCCGGCAACAGGGGCGTGGATGAAGGAGCGGGGCTGGGGTACGTAGATCGCGAGACGGAGGAGGGAGGCACCGGAGGTTGTGGGTGTCGACCGACGGAGCCGGGGTACCCCGTGCATCGCGCAGCGATGGATGGAGAGCGATGCGGCGAGGTGCGTGCCCGAGCCCCGCGACGCCGCGTCCCCTGTTGCTGGGCGTGCTAAGAGCGCCCTGGCGGGCCGAAGGCGATGCGATCGTGGTTCTGTCGCAGCGCCGGCGGCTGAAGTCCCCGGGTGACTGGCGGGCCGAAGGCGATGCGATCGTGGTTCTGTCGCAGCGCCGGCGGCTGAAGTCCCCGGGTCGCTGGGGGGCCTGCGCGTCACGAGCCCGCGGTCGGTACGTAGCATCGGCCGCACTACATGGGAGGACGTGGACGTGCAGGCAATGGTGGTCGCCGAGACGGCGGCCCAGAATGGTGGCGGTAGCGGGATCGGCGGTTTTCTGCCGCTGATCCTGATTGTGGTGGTTGTCTTCTTCTTTATGTCGACCCAGCGGCGCCGCCAGCGGGCGCAGCAGCAGACGCTGGCCTCGCTTGTTCCGGGCACCCTGGTGGTGACCACGGCCGGGCTCTACGCGACGGTGGTCGAGGTCGACGAGGGTGACGTGCTACTGGAGGTCGCGCCGGACGTCGTGTGCCGGTTCGCTCGCACGGCGATCGCCAGGGTTGTCTCCGCGTCGGACGACGAGGCGTCGGACGACGACGCGCCGGACGATGCCGAGGCGGTCGAGGGCTACTCGGATCACGACGTCGCGCCGGGTGATGCCGGGGTTGACGACCACGGTTCGGCCAACTCGCACATCGACATGACAAAGACGGACGTAACCAAGAGTGACGCGACCAAGACGGACGTGACCAAGACGGACGTGACCAAGAGCGACTCTCCCGGGAACGGGAAGACGTCGGGGAAGTCGGATGCGCCCGGTGGGTAGTGCGGTCCGCTGATGCGACATCATCCGAACGGGCCGGACAGACGGTCGGAAACGGGCTCCAGGACGGGCCTGCCTGAACGGGGTACAGGAACGCATCCAGCTTGACAGTCGTTCCGATACTTTGGGCGCGGCTGACACTGTTGTCTCGGCCGGTGTTGTCCTGGCCGGCCGTATGCGGAGCGAACATGGTCCGCTGTGCGTTTCCGGCGGTACTGCCGGATCTGAGGTCGCCTGCGGTGGGCCGGTTGCTCCATCAGACGGGCGACGTGAGCACTGACGAAGGCACTGACGAAGGCACTGACGAAGGCACCGACGTAAGCAGCTAGGTAAGCACTGACGTAAGCACTGGAACAGACAGTGAAATGAGCGCACCGGCGCGTGACGAAGGGACATCCGTTGGCACAAGGGTCAGGGCCACGGCGTAAGGCCACGCGCCCCGCCTGGTCCCGGATCGGGGTCCTTTCCGGCCTTCTGGTGTTGCTCTACGGGGTCATGGCCCTGACGGGTACCTGGACGCCGAAGCTCGGGCTCGACCTGCAGGGCGGCACCAGCGTGATTCTCACGCCCAGGTCGACCGAAGCGGGCAGGGGTGTGGACAGCGGGGCGGTCGACAAGGCTGTCGACATCATCCGTGAGCGTGTCAACGGTCTTGGCGTCGCTGAGGCCGAGGTCAAGCGGAATAACACGCAGATCGAGATCGCGGTCCCCGGCCGCGGCCGCAATGATGTTGTTGCGCTGGTGGGCCAGACGGCGGAACTGCGTTTCCGCCAGGTCGCCACGTCGGCGCCCGCGGCTGCGGCGCCTGCACCGGCGCCGACATCGGCCCCAGCTCCGGGTCAGACCCCAGCTGTGGGTCAGAATGGTTCGCCGGCACCGGCTCCCGGCGCAACCTCATCCGGAGGTCCGGCCGCCACGTCGCCTTCCGGGACGCCGGGGGCCACTGCGAAGCCGTCTGAGTCCACAACCACTCGATCGGATGTCGTGAGCAGCGGCCTGCTCGCGCAGGCGGCTACCACGCAGGCGGGCACGACCCAGGCGCCTACCACGCAGGCTGCCACGACGGGCTCGCCGGCGCCCGCCGCGCCGTCCTCGCCGCCGGCGGCGACGGATCAGGCCGCTGCGGCCGCCGCTGGTGCCACGCCACCGGCGGCGGTCATCAGCGCGTTCGAGGCACTGACCTGCGCCCCGTCGGATGCACACCGCCGGACCGCGAGCACCGAGAAGCCGTCCGAGTGGGTTGCCGCCTGCGATCGCGCGGGCGCGACCAAATACCTGCTCATGCCCGCCGAGGTGGTGGGAACCGACGTGAAATCGGCTACGGCGGGACTGGCCAGTTCCGGCGGTAGCGCGTCTGTGAGTACCGGCCAGTGGGTCGTCAACGTCAGCTTTACCGGCAGCGGGCAGGCCAAGTTCACCAAGTTGACCGAGGAGACGATCGGCAAGCAGGTGGCGATCGTTCTCGACGGCGTGGTTCAGTCCGCGCCGAGCACCAATGACCGCATCGCCGGGGACGCACAGATATCGGGGTCGTTCACCCAGTCCAGCGCTCAGGATCTTGCCAATGTGCTGCGCTATGGTGCGCTGCCGCTGGCATTCGAGCAGTCCAGCGCCGAGTCGGTATCCCCGACCTTGGGCAAGGATTCACTCAAGGCCGGCCTGTTGGCGGGTGCCATCGGTCTGCTGCTGGTCGTCCTGTACTCGTTCCTGTACTACCGGGCCCTCGGGATTGTGGTGATCAGCTCGCTGGCGGTGAGCGGCCTGCTTATCTACGCCGCTGTGGTGCTGCTCGGCCGGTGGATCGGATTCACCTTGACCCTGGCCGGTATCGCCGGTCTGATCGTCTCCATCGGCCTCACCGCGGACTCCTTCGTCGTCTATTTCGAGCGCATCAAGGACGAGGTCCGCGCCCGCCGCAGCGTGCGCGCGGCAGTCGACCGGGCGTGGCCGTCAGCCCGGCGGACCATGTTGTCCGCGGACACGGTCTCCTTCCTCGCCGCCGCGGTGCTGTACGTTCTCTCGGTCGGGTCCGTCCGGGGATTCGCGTTCACGCTTGGGCTGTCAACGCTGATCGACATTCTGATCATGTTCATCTTCACCAAACCGGTTGTCTCCCTGCTCGTCCGCATGCCGTTGTTCGCGACCAGCCGATTCT
>NZ_CAUVXI010000175.1:0-11888 GCF_963555845.1 Protofrankia sp. Cas8
GAGCAACAGACCGATCACCGGTGAGATCACCGCGAGGCAGAGCAGCGCCGACACCCAGATCGACAGATCCCAGTCAACGACCATCTCGCGGAAGATGTAGGCGACCAGTGCCGCGATGCCACCTTGAGCGATGTTGAGGACACCGTTCGTCCGGTAGGTGATGAGCAGGCCGATGCCGGAAAGTGCGGCGATCGCGCCGATGGAGACTCCGGCGAATGCCAGGTCGATGCTTGTCACCGCCGGTCCTCCCGCCGCGGCCGCGGGGGCTGGCCCGCTGGCCTCACGCGGCGATCTTTGGTTCGCAGATGGTGCACGCCGTCAGGCCACGTGTCGCGATCTGCTCCGGGTCCACGGGCTGCGCCGGTTTCCCGACAATCATGTCGCAGGTGCGACGATGGTAGGTTCGTCCTGCGGGTACCGCGAACAGCCCCCCGTCGTCGTAGCTGTCCGCGCCCGTTCCGGCGGGGGCCGCGCCAGCAGGGGCCGTGCCCCTGACGGCACCGGCGGACGGGGCTTGTCCCGCGCCGGCTGCGGCGACGATAAGTCTGTGCAGGTCGTCGACCTGATGGTCGCTCCGGCGGTCGCCCTTCGAGGTGGCGTCGATCTGGTCGGCGACCAGCAGCGCGCAACCGAGCAGGACGAGGGCGAGCCCGCCGAGCCCGCCGGAGGCGAAGTAGGGTAGCTGACGTCCGGGATCGGTCTCTGCGGAGACACCCAGGTAGCAGCCGAACAGCAGCACTCCACCCGCGATCGCCACAACCCAGCCGCGCACCGTGCGTACCACGTCGACGACTACTCGAGACGTCGGCCGAGGGCGTTGTCCACCCGCAGGCTGTTTATCCACCCTGTGTCTCTCCCCCAGAATGCGCTGCGGTGCTGGCAACCAGCCGGTGGTCCGACACGCGTTGGCCCGGCGCGGCTGACCGGCCCCGATCAGCGTAGGTCAGATTAGTGCCCGACATGGACGCGTGCTGCGTTGACTTCGCCGAGGGCTTTCTCTGATCGATGCGCTCCTACCTGACGCGGTCAGGCGGGAGCGAGTATCGCAGCAGCACCCATGACACATCCGTCCATATCGCCGATGTCGCCTACATCATAGCTGCCCGCCGACTCAGCCGCCCTGACCGATCATCTGGACGGACGCCCGCGGGGCCGCGTGGTCCCATGCGTCGGCGACGATCCGGTCGATGGTCGAGCGGGTGGGGCGCCAGGTCAGCTCCGCCCGGATCCGGCGGCTGTCGGCGACCAGCATCGGCGGCTCGACCGCCGGTGGCCGGCGCACCCGCCGGACGGTGCGGCCGGTGACGCGTTCGACCGCCGCGAGAACGTCCGCGACGCTGACGCCGACGCCCGTGCCGACGTTGAAGATCTCGCTCTGGCCGGGCGCCACGGCGTCCAACGCCGCGAGGTAGGCATCGGCCATGTCGGCGACGTGCACGTACTCGCGGATCACCGCGCCGTCCCCGTTGACGCCGAAGACCTCGGACGCACCCGATGCCACTGCCAGTGCCGCCGGAATGATGCGGGTCCCGTCCCTGTCCGCGTGCACGCCCGCGGCGCCCGCGATGTTGAAGGATCGGAGCACGACCGCGCCGATGCGACCGGTCGCCGCCTGGTGGGTGAGGACCTGCTCGGCGGCAAGCTTGGAGGCACCGTAGGCGTTCGTCGGTGCCGGCGGTTGGGTCTCCGGGATGGGCTGGGTCTCCGGTGCGCCGTAGACCGCGCAGCTCGAACCCAGGACGACGATCGGCGCGATCCCGCTGACCTCGGTGCCGCGTTCGAGGAGACCCAGCAGGTTCACGGTGCCGGTCACGTTGACCGCGAAGTACCGCAGTGGGTCACGCAGGGACTCCCGCACCCGGGTCAGCGCGGCGAGGTGGCAGACCGCGTCGAACCCACGGTCGATGCCTGCCGCCGCGAGTTCGTCGATCTCCAACAGGTCGGCGCTGATGATCTCAGTGCCCGGCGCCAGTCGGGGAGGCGGCAGCTCGTTGTGGATGAGGGCGGTGACCTGATGGCCAGCCGCAGCGAGGGTGTCGGCGACAACCCCGCCCACAAAACCGGCCGCGCCGGTTACGAGAACACGCATGGCCCCGGCGCGTTCAGGACGTGGCCCGCATGTGCAACCCCGGAAGCAGCGTTCCGCGATGGCGCCACGCAAGTTCCAGACAGGCCGCCGCTGAGGGAGCGAGCGGCTCCTGCTCGATCAGCCGGCGGACAGCCGCCGGCGTGAACGGGATGCCGTCGCAGGCGCGCCGACCAGGGCCCGTGGTGACGACGGATCCCTCGGCGTTGATCGGCACCATCCCGCTGAACAGCGTGTCGAACACGTCAGCGTCCACGATCACGACAGTCAGGATCTCACCGAAGAGCGTCAGCGCATCAAGGCCTACGCCGAAACACCACACCCGGACACCGCCGGAGCGTCGGGCCCGCTCCAGTGAACGGAAGGGTTCACTGTTGTCGTAGTCGATCAGTGTGGAGCTGCTGCCATCGTGTTCGGCATTGCCGAGAAGCTCCTCGCTGAGCTCACGCATGATGTTGCGCCACAGATTGAAGTCCGTCCGATGGTGGGAGGCGGAGATCCCTGACGGCTGGAACACCCCGGCTGGTAGGACATGGTAAACACCACCGGCGGTGGCGACCGAGCCGGCACTGCGTCGGTGCAGGACGAAGCTGGCTCGGGTGGTGTCATGACGGATGGTCAGTGTGTTGATCGAGGGCAGCGCGACCCGCCGTCCCAGGTCGAACGGGTCTCCGATGCCGCGCCGGAAGGGCAGCGCCGGCCAGGACAGCCCGCCACCGAGCATGGCGGCGGCCGTCTCGTGCGCGACCGACTCGCAGACGTCGAGGGCGTCGAAGTAGGTGGTGTGTCCGAAGGACATCTGTGGACACCCGCCACCCTCGGGGCGGACGGCGTCCAGCAGCCGGAAGCTCAGGCGGTTCTCGAAGAGGGTGGGCCGGTCGAGGTCGCGCATGGCCCGCGTGTAGGTGCCGAACGTAGACCCGTCGGCGGTGAGCGGGCGTACGTGTTCGGTGTCGGTACCGGCGCCCGACACGGTCGGCGGACTCGCCGTATCCGACCATTCCAGTTCGATGTCGGCGATGTCGACCGGCGCGTCCCACATCCAGCCCGGCCGGGTCAGCAGGCCGTTACCGAGGCGGTAGGTCTCGGGATAGAGCTGGGCGGCGGCGCGGGCCAGGCTGATCCGGTGATGGTTGAGGTGGTCGCGTGTCAGTCGCCACGCGCGCTGGCTCGCCGCAACCCGGTCCGCCAGGGGGTTGGCGGCCGCGACGTCCCGGCGGCCCTCGGAAAGGGAGCCCGCGGCCAAGCCTACGTCCTCGGGTGACAGCGAGAGCCTGCGGGCGATGTGGCGAAGCGTGGAGATGTCGTGGATCGCGCGGCGACCGCTTTCGACCTTTGAGACATAGGACTGGTCGAAGCCGAGCCGTTCGGCGAGTTGCTGCTGGGTGAGTCCGTAGGTCTGCCGGTAGGAGCGGAGCAGCGGGCCCACGCCGGCGGGACGCGATGTCTGGTGTGGAGGCGTCCACAGCCATGGTTGACCAGTCACCCGCAGTCCTTTCGTCCTACTTTGGGGTTGCTGGAAGTTCAGTATAACTAGTTAGACATCTCCTAGCCCATGGCAACAAAATGGTTGCTTCTAGTTAAAGAGCGCCGCTGCTGTGTGTAAAGCTACTAACGCGTTCTGTTCATGAGGGTGCGAGGCGCATCCTTGTGCGGGCGCCCCTGTCGCCGGGCACTCTTATTACCGGGCGCTCTTAACGGTTCACGGCACCGTCAGCGAGATCGAGAAGAACGACAACGACGATCAGCAGGACGATCCAGCGCAGGAGACCCATCCGGCTCCAGAGATCTTTGGCGAGGCTTCGTCCGGCGCGACCGGCCAGCAGCAGGAGCGCGCACAGCGCTCCACCTACCACTACGATAAATATTCCGGCATTACTGGGATCCACGCGGACAACGATCTCATGCGGGCCGCCGCCGGCACCGGTTGGTGGTGAGGGCTGGTCGGTGGTGAGGCCTGGTCGGTGGTGAGGCCTGGTCGGTGTCGGGGTCACACCGTCCGGCGCAACAACGGGGGATGCAGCGCGGTCGCCGAGCCCCGCCGGTACAGCTCGGCAGGCCGTCCCCCACCACGCGGCGCAGCCCGGGCACCCACCGGCACCACGAACCCCGTTGTCGACAGCACCTTGCGGCGGAAGTTGGGAGGGTCCAGCGGAGCTCCCCAGGCGGCCTCGTAGACGCGACGCAGCTCCGCCAAGGTGAACGGTTCTTCGCAGAAGGCCGCGGCGAGCGGGGTGTACTCCAGCTTGCTGCGTGCCCGCTCCATGCCGTCGGCGACGATCGCCGGATGGTCGAAGGCGAGCGTCGGGCCGTCCGCCGACCCGAGATCCTCCACCGGCCACCACCGGACTCTCGGGCCGTCGCGATCAGTTCCCGGCGGGGGCGGCAGGTTCGGCAGCAGTGCGAGGTAGGCCACGCTGACGACCCTGGCCCGCGGATCGCGGTCCGGGCACCCATAGGTCCGCAGCTGTTCAAGATGACCCGAAGCGGCGACTCCGGTTTCTTCGGTGAGCTGGCGACGGGCCGAGGCGTCAAGGTCCTCGTCCACCCGGACGAGGCCACCGGGCAACGCCCAGTCGTCCTGGAACGGTGGGGAGCCGCGCTGCGTGACCAGTACGCAGAGCTGGCCGGCCCGCAATGTCAGCAGGACGACGTCCACACTCACCGCGATCGCCAGCCCGGGGAACATCTCCGCCGCGTCGTGCGGCGGTGTCTGCGGTCCGGTCATGCCTGCCGTCACGGCCTCAATGTTGCCCGGTGGGTGCCCCGACGGCGATGACCGGCAGACACGGTCCGCCGAAGGCGATTGACCGGGCGTCCACCGGCAGGCTCGCCAGCGTTGCCTCATGGTGTGCGCGAGCCGCGAGCAGCCCGTGCGCGTTGGTCCGCCCTGCGTCCAGGATCACTCCGCCGCGCACCAGCGGGACCAGGAGGCGGCGGTCCAGGCTGGTTTCGCGCAGGCCGGTCCCGTGCGCGCCGGGATCGGTCGGTTGGTCACCGGTCGGTTGGTCACCGGTTGGCGTGGGGGAGCCGGCAGCGTCGATCGTGATCACGTCCGCGACCGCAACCCCGTTGCGGTCGTGGCGGCGGCTCACCCGCTTGCGCCATCCTTTGGTGCTCTTGCCCACTGACATCTTGGCAACGCCCGTCCCGTCCACCTCGACGAGTTTGTAGACGAACCCGGCGGTGGGTGCCCCCGAACCGGTGACGAGCTTCGTGCCGATGCCGTAGCCGTCGACCGGAGCGTGCGCGAGCCGGGCGATGACATGCTCGTCCAGATCGCCGGTCGCGATGATACGGGTACTCTGCGCGCCGAACGAGTCCAACTGCGCCCGGGCGGCCCGGGCCGTGAGGCCGAGGTCACCGCTGTCGAGACGGATCGCGCCGAGCCCCGGGCCGGCCACCTCGAGCGCGGTCGCGATCGCTGCGGGAACGTCATAGGTGTCCACGAGCAGCGTCGTGTCGACGCCGAGTGCGGCGACCTGGGCTGCGAACGCCAGGCGTTCGGACGGATGGACGAGGGTGAACGCGTGCGCCGCCGTTCCCGTGGTCGGGATGTCCCACCGCCGGCCCGCTTCCAGGTTGGATGTGGAGGTGAACCCGACCAGGTAGGCGGCTCGGGCGGCGGCGACGGCAGCCTGCTCGTGGGCACGGCGTGAGCCCATGTCGACGCATGGCCGGCCTGCCGCCGCGGCGACCATCCGCGCACCCGCGCCGGCGATCGCACTGTCGTGGTTGAGCACGGACAGCACCAGGGTCTCCAGCAGGACGCACTCGGCGAAGCTGCCTTCCACGACCAACACCGGGGTGTTCGGCATGAACGGCTCGCCTTCGGCGAGGCCCTGGATATCCCCGCCGAAGCGGTACCCGGCCAGGTAGTCCGCGGTGGAATCGTCCACGATCCCACCGTCGCGCAGGAAGGTGAGTTCCTCGGGTCCGAAGCGGAACGACTCAAGCGCCGCCAGCAGGCGTCCGGTACCGGCGACCACACCGAACCGGCGGCCGGGCGGTAGGGCTCGGGTGAACACCTCGAAGACCACCCGGCGCGATGCCGCTCCGGACCATAACGCGGCCTGCAGCATCGTCAGCTCGTAGTGATCGGTCAGCAGGGCCGTCGATGCCAGCGCGGAAGAGCGCATGGACGGCGATGTAGGCGTGGTCATCCCGACCAGGGTAGAGCGCCCCCATTGCCGGGCGCTCTTACGGACCTTGGCCGATCGGTGTTCGCATTCCAGGTCGAACCGGTACAAATCTGGATCTCTGACGTCGGGCGGTGGGCGGCCCGGTGTGCGGCGGTCGGGGGGAAGGCGGATCGTCGACGCGTCACAATAGAGGTCGTGCCACTTGCCACTGTCGTGCCCGAAGACATCTCGGAGGTTGACGAGACCACCGAGGACGACCGACCCTGGGTCACGATCGTCTGGAACGATCCGGTGAACCTGATGTCGTATGTGACATATGTCTTTCAGAAGCTGTTCGGTTTCAGTCGGGACAAGGCCAAGGCCCTCATGCTCGACGTGCACCACAAGGGTCGGGCCACCGTGTCCGCCGGCACCCGGGAGGAGATGGAGCGCGACGCCACCCGTCTGCACGCATACGGCCTGTGGGCCACGATCGCGCAGGACTAGAAGGACTATTCTGCGCCGGCAGCGGGTTTCGATCGATCAATTGTGATCTTGGGCGGGAGAGCGTGTCCAACGGCTTCAGTCGTACCAGAGACGGGATCCAGGTAGCCCTCGGTCCACTTGAGGCGACGCTCCTGATCGAGCTGATCGGCCAGATCGACGCGCTGCTGGAGCCGCCACCGGTGGACGACCCACTGGAGGCGATCGTCGGGCTGCGTGCCGTGGCGCCGCCGCCGCCGGATGACCCGGCCGTGGCGCGGCTCCTGCCGGACGCCTATCCCGACGATCCCGATGCCGGCGCCGACTACCGTAGGCGAACGTCGGACGACCTGCGCGCGGGCAAGCGCGCGGCCGCGCGCAGGGTGCTGGCCACCGTTCCCGCGACCGGCGGGCAGACCGTGCTCGATGACGACCAGGTCCAGGACTGGCTGGTCACCCTCAATGATCTGCGACTGGTGTTCGGTACCCGGCTCAACCTGTCCGACGATGCCTCCGCCGAGGCTCTCTACGCGATCGAGGGTGACGATCCTCGCAGACCTGTGGTCGAGTTGTACCTCTTCCTCGGTGACATGCAGGACCAGCTCGTGCACGTATTGCTGTGACGCCGGCGGGTCTTGCGCATCATGTCAGCCTGATGGCATCCCGTCGCCGATGCCACTCGTCATACGGTGGGTCCGTGCTGCGTATCGAACGAGCGGTCTATGAGGCCATCGTGGCCCATGCCCGACGAGACCATCCCGACGAGGCCTGCGGGATCGTCGCGGGACCAGCCGGCTCGGACCGTCCGGAGCGCTTCGTGGCCATGGAGAATGCGGAGCGGTCACCCACGTTCTACCGGTTCGACTCCGCGGAGCAGCTCACGGTCTGGCGTGAGATGGACGACCGGGACGAGGAGCCGGTAGTGATCTATCACTCACATACCGCCACCGAGGCGTACCCCTCCCGGACGGATATCTCGCTGGCTTCGCAACCGGGTGCCCATTACGTCCTCGCGTCCACCCGCGACTCCGAGCGGACCGAGTTCCGGTCGTTTCGCATCGTCGACGAAGTCGTCACCGAGGAGCCCGTGGAAATCCTCTGAGGCGTTCACGACGTTGTGCTGGGTGGCTGACTGTGTCCCCCCCCGCGTCGATTCTCCGGGCGACCGCCGAACCGGCATGGTCAGCGGTCGCAGTGGGATGGGACACGTCGTCCCGGCAGAGGTGATGATAAGGCGTTTGGTCGCGTCCGGCGGTGACGAGCGAGACAGTGCAACACCGTGCAACACCGTGCAACACCGAGAGGAGCACCATGGCAGTCCAGGTCCGCGTTCCGACGATCCTGCGCAGCTACACGGGTGGGTCCAAGGTCGTCGAGGGCGTCGGTGACACCCTCGACGCGCTGTTCATCGACATCGACAGCCGTTTTCCGGGTCTGCGGGGCCGGCTCATCTCCGGGGACGGCGGCGGTGAGCTCCATCGCTTCGTGAACATCTATGTCAACGATGAGGACGTCCGCTTCCTCGGTGGTCTTGATGCAAAGATCGCTGATGGTGACAATATAACCATATTGCCCGCCGTCGCCGGTGGCTCCGCCACGATACCGGCGACTTTGGGCGGGATCACCATATTGCCCGCCGTCGCCGGTGGCTCCGCCACGATACCGGCGGCCGCAGTCCCCCGAGCACTAGCAGGCAGGTAGGTCAGAAGAGCTGATGCGTTTCGACTCTCTGGTGGACTCGGTAGGCCACACCCCCCTGGTGGGCCTGCCGAGGCTCTCACCGTCACCGGATGTCCGGCTGTGGGCCAAGCTGGAACAGGACAACCCGACCGGTTCCATCAAGGATCGCGCGGCCTTGTGGATGATCGCTGATGGCGAGAAGCGCGGCATTCTCACCGCCGGCGCGACCGTCCTTGAACCGACCTCAGGTAACACAGGTATCTCGCTGGCCATGGTCTGCCGCCAGCGTGGCTATCGGCTGATCTGTGTGATGCCCGAGAACACCTCGGTCGAGCGGCGTCAGCTGCTCGGCATGTGGGGTGCCGAGATCGTCTACTCGCCTGCGGCCGGCGGCTCGAATGAGGCGGTGGCCGTAGCCAAGCGGATGGCCGCCGAACATCCTGACTGGGTGATGCTCTACCAGTACGGTAACCCGGCAAACGCGCAGGCGCATTATGAGACGACCGGGCCGGAACTCCTCGAGGATCTCCCTTCCATCACCCACTTTGTCGCGGGCCTCGGCACCACCGGGACGCTGATGGGCACCGGACGCTTCCTCCGCGAACGGGTACCGGATATTCGAGTCATCGCCGCGGAGCCCAGATATGGGGAGATCGTCTACGGGCTTCGCAATATTGACGAAGGATTCATTCCCGAGCTTTACGACGGGAGTGTACTCACCACCCGTATCTCCGTGGGTCCGAAGGAGTCACTGCGTCGGACGCGGGAGCTGGTTGAGACAGAAGGGATCTTCGCCGGGATCTCGACCGGATGCATCCTGCATGCGGCATTGATCGAGGCCGAGAAGTGCGTGCGGGCCGGTCAGCGTGCCGACATTGCCCTCATCGTCTGTGACGGCGGCTGGAAGTACCTGTCCACCGGTGCCTACGCGGGCACGCTGGAGGAAGCTGAGGCGGCGTTGGAGGGTCAGCTCTGGGCCTGATCGGAAGCCGTGGGGGTCTGCCTGGCCATCGACCCGGTGTGGTAATGGTCACGATTTCCTGTCCCGTGCCTGGGAAGTGGTTGGGATGCCTACGTGGGCCGGGGTGTCCAAAATTCGACACGGGTATCGTGACCACTGCCACAGGGTGAGAACCCGATTTCGGGCTTAGTCTGATCGCTCATGAGCGGCGCGCCCATCGGGGTATTCGACAGCGCAGGCGACGGCCACACCGTCATGCAGGCGATCCTCGATCAGCTCCTATCCGACTCCACCGGTCGTCCCGTCGGTGCCACGAGGCGTGGTCCCGGCCGACCGCGACCGCTGGCCGGGCCGCAGTGGTCGGCCGGTGGCTCCGTGGTCGAAACCAGGCGGTACGCCGGTGCGGAACCGTGCGACATCCGGCCGACCGAGGCGGTCTTTCTCGCGGCTGTGGCGGCCACCGGCGGCGCTCGTGCGCACGCCTCTTCGACCCGGGCAGCTGCCCGGCGCGTGGCCGTGACCCGCCGTGCCTTCATGGACCAGGCAGAGCGTGGTGAGACAGAGCGTGGTGAGACAAAGCGTGGTGAGACAAAGCGTGGTGAGACGAACAGCCGACAGCCGCCGGTACCGACCAGGACGTAGAGCGACCGGCAATAGGGATGCGGCGTTGCGGGGCCGGGGCACGCACCTCGCTGTGTTGTCGTCGGTCGCCACCCACCACCAGGGTGGCTCCATCCACCACCAGGGTGGCTCCATCCACCACCTCGCGATGCACGCACCCCGGCCCCGCTCCTTGATCCACGCCCCTATTGCCGGGCGCTCTTATCTGGCGCCATTTCAGGAAGTCGATGTGGACACAATAATCCCAGGTCGCACCCGTTATCCTTTGTTGACCGGCGTCATCGGCTTTTTTATGGGAGAGGGCGTCACATTGACGAGCAGCAGGAAAGAGATCGCGCAGGATGACTACCCGGAGTCGGCCCGGCTCCGTATAGGTGCACGGCCACGGACCGTTGTGGCGGGATTCGTGCCGGCGGGAGCGGGGGTGGCCCGATGAAGCTCACCGTGCTGGGTTGTTCGGGTACCTATCCGGGACCCCGGTCGGCGTGTTCCTCCTATCTGATCGAGTCCGACGGCTTTCGCCTGGTGGTGGACGCCGGGAATGGGTCGATGGGCGAACTACAGCGGCACTGCGACCTGCGGGACGTTGATGCGGTACTCCTGTCGCATCTGCACGGCGACCACTGTCTCGATCTTGTGGTGAGTGCCTACGCCCGGCGGTACCATCCCGAGGGGATGCCCCCGAAGCTTCCGGTCTACGGGCCGATCAACACTCAGGAACGTCTCTGCGCGGCGTTTGAGCGTTGGCCCGATGATTCCCTGGCTGACATCTACGACTTTCAGACGATCAGTCCTGGACGCCTGAACGTGGGTCCCTTCCGGATCGATCTGGAAAGGGTGGCGCATCCGGTCGAGGCGTTCGGCATGCGGTTGACCGCCGACGGGCGGTCGCTGACCTACTCGGGTGATACCAGCGCCTGTGACCAGCTGCTACAGCTGGCCCGGGAAGCTGATCTGTTCCTGTGCGAAGCGGCCTACATGGATGTCCCGGACAACCCGCCGGGCATTCACCTGTCGGGGCGTGAGGCCGGTGAGCACGCCGCCAAGGCAGATGTCGGACGTCTCGTGCTCACCCACCTCGTGCCGTGGGGCGACACGCAGCGCAGTCACGAGGAAGCGGCCGGCGCCTTCGACGGCTCGCTGGCTCTCGCCGAGACCGGAGCGGTCTACGAGCTCTAGGTCCCGTCCGGTGGATATTGGTCGATGCGTGAGTCTTCGGGTGCTGGTGGCGGGTTGTGGCCGCTCGGCGGTCACAGCCCGGGTCAGCCAGCGCAAGGATGCCTGCGCGCGACGGCCGTGCGGTCCCCTTGCCGCCTGCCGGTAGGGTCGATCGTCGTGAAGCGTTCCGACGGCAGGACATTCGACGAACTTCGGCCAGTAGTGATCACTCGTGGTTGGCAGGACCATCCAGAGGGCTCCGCATTGATCGAGTTCGGGCGGACGCGGGTGTTGTGCGCCGCCTCGGTCACCGAGGGCGTACCGCGTTGGCGCAAGGGCAGCGGCCTGGGCTGGGTGACCGCGGAATACGCGATGTTGCCGCGGGCGACGAATACCCGCAATGATCGCGAAGCGGTGCGGGGTCGCATCGGTGGCCGCACCCATGAGATCTCTCGACTGATCGGCCGCAGCCTGCGCGTCAGCATCGACCTCAAGCTGCTCGGAGAGAACACGATCGCGATCGACTGCGACGTTCTGGTGGCCGACGGCGGCACCCGCACCGCGTCCATCACCGGCGCCTACCTGGCTTTGTCGGACGCGTGCGCATGGTTGGGCCGTCCGGATGCGATGATCCGCAGCGTGGCGGCGGTGAGCGTCGGCGTGGTGGCCGGTGAGCCGATGCTGGACCTCGCCTACGATGAGGATGCCGGCGCTGACACCGACATGAACGTGGTCTGCACCGGCGACGGTGGCTTCGTCGAGGTCCAGGGAACGGCGG